>JBCBRR010000011.1:0-18741 GCA_039819605.1 Bacteroidota bacterium
CCTGTCTGAGGAGCGTTAGCGACGAGATTTCTGCTGTTTAGCCCTTGGCGAAGGTCTTTTAGCCAAATCTGACAATCTCGGGTGATTTTTTTGGTTACTTTTTTCATCATAGGAAAAAAGTAACGAAGCCCCCCGCAGGGGAAAAAGTTTCGTATAACCCGAACTTGACAAACTGCAACTACAGCCTCATAAAACGATAGAAACCCAGACACATCTAGGACAGCCCTTATAATAGATCTACTTGATCATATCGCAGCACCATTTCCTTACCACAAAAAGCCAGACACACTTGCAGTGCACTTTTAACATGACCATGTGCCTTCAAGACTGTACTATATTGTTTAGCCGATATCTGAGCTAGCCCCTCTTCAGCTACCTGGGCCAAACTGCCCACATCTGGGCCTACCTTGTACTCCATAATAATCGCTTGATCCCCATGATCCACCATAGGAATGAGTATCGCATCCGCCCTGCCTAGCCCGCTCTCTCGCTCACTTTCTATGCCAAAGTATTGGGGTAAGGTACTGGATAGGCCTGACATAAAGCCACTGTAAAATACCTCCGCTCGCTTTGGCCCTGATTGGTGAAAGCTCGTGGACGTACGTAAGAAGTCTTGCAAACGTTCTGCAAACGCATCCATTTGACCCGTTGCTAACAGATCCATCAAATTGTTGTAAGCGTACAAGCCTATCTCTAACTTCCGGCGTACCCACTCTGTCAACCGCTGTCGGTAGATGAGCCGCACTTCATGATTGGGTATAGAAAGGCTACACCGCTTGGTATAAGCATCGCCTCCTGGAGCGATACTGTCTGGATTGAGGTACCCAGCAAGTAGCAAGAGGCTGTGTAAACCTGTCGAGTTTCGGATGTCCTCAAAGCTAATTTGCTTGGTGATCAGTGAGCTAACCTGTTTTCTAGCTATCAGCTTCTGTACGTCTTGCTGTATGTTATCAGATAGGAGCGCTTCATCTGCGAGTGGTGTGCCTCCGCCGCTGTCAATCCAGTAAGTATCTAACACACCTCCGCGGGCTAGGCAGCACATAATGGACCACGGGTTGTAAAGCACTTCGGTACCAAACGTATAGCCATTGTACCAACGCTTTATATGGTCTAAAGTTGTCGAGGTAGGGACTTGATCAAACAGTTCGTTGACTTCCTGCTGTGTAAAGCCATATGAGGTAGCAAACTGTTCATCCAATAAGGTATACTCCCGCACATTGTTGATGCTAGAGAAAAGGCTGTCTTTCGCTACCCTGAGTATACCGGTGATCAGCCCTCGCTTCAGGTAGGGGTTGCCTTTGAAGGTATGTCCAAGCAGCTCGCGGAATAATTCTAAAACCTCATTGAACTCTTTAGGCTTTCCTTTGAGTTCTATAAAGGCATTGTTGATGAATGTATCGTATTCGTCCATGAGTATGTAGACCTCTTTCCCAAAATGTTTCGAGAGTAGCTCGCTTAGGAAGTAGAGACCCTCTGCTACATCTTCCTGGCTAAGCTGCCCGGTGTAATACCGATGTAGTTTCTCTTTCTGCACGTCTTCAAGTAGCGTTTCTGCATCGCTCAGGTATTTCTTTAGGTATCTGTGTTGCCTGTAGAGCCTACTCATTTGGCGCTTGATCTTTGTCTCTATCTCCTCATAAGAGCTACTTGTTACGTCCCCAAACCCTATGCTGATGACGGGATGTTGCCCTTGGTGTTTCATCAATCCTGGGTAGTTACTAATCTTCAGGGGCTTCAGTACCTTACTTTCGCCAAACTCTAACGCTACCTCGCCCCCAGCAAAAAGCTTGTGATTGCGGCATTGCGCTTGGGGTAGCGGATTACCTTGCTCGTCTACCTCAATAGCTAAGAAACGGTTGAGCATATCCATATTCAAACTCTTGCCCCAGCGGCGAGGGCGGGTAATCAATATCACCTCACCACTGCTATCTTGCAGGAATTCCTTGATAAATAGGCTCTTATCCACAAATACGTCACCCTCTATGAGCAGGTTGTACAAGTTGTCGGTACCTACATATACCCTTGGGTTGGATTTGGGAGTATGGTTCATAGTATGATTCATGACAGTATTGATTATATAGAGTTAAAATACAGCCCCAAATGTTCGGGGAACGTCCTGGTCTTCTAGGCACAAATTTACAGTAGAGCGGGGAGAGTGGCAAGTAGGTTGCTTGTTGCCTACGATGGAAAAGTAACGTAGCCCCATCTACTCGTTGCGCCATCGATTTAGCCCTCTACGCTTTTGCCCTAGCCTGTCAATACTCGGATCTAGCTCGCCCCGACTCACACTCAAAATAATTCCCAAGCTGATCCCTGTGAACAAAAGCGAGGTCCCCCCCATGCTCACAAAAGGCAACGTCAACCCCGTAACGGGCCCTAAACCTACGGCCACACTGATGTGAATCATGGCTTGCAGTGTTAGGTAAAATCCTAGCCCTGCTGCCAATAGCCCGCCATAAATGCGCTGCGTCTTCCCCAAACAACCAATACTCCTGTACAACAGCACCAAATACAACAGGATCACCCCTATACCCCCTATCAGCCCATATTCCTCTACCAAGATGGCATAGATGAAGTCTGAGTAGGGATGCGGTAGAAAGTTTCTCTGCGTGCTCTTGCCCGGCCCCTTTCCATATATACCCCCTGTGGCAATGGCAATGTAAGCCTGCTCGGTTTGGTAAGAAAGCTTCTCTTGCCGAAACGCCTGGAGCCTGTGTAGGACGGTCTTGCCCCGTTGGCCAACCCCCATGGCCACAATGCCCATCAGTAACCCCGCTAGGCTTAGCCGAACTAAATATCGGGTCGGCACCCTACCCAGAAACATGAGCAACATACAGGTCACGAATAGCACGATAGCACCTGAGAAGTTGGTGAGGGCAATCAGGGCACAAATCGTACTGATCCAAAGCATGAGGGTCAATAGCGTCTGGCTATCTTCGTCGGACTTTTTCTGAAGCTTAGCTAATGTGTGTACCGTGCGAATGATTAGGGTCAATTGGGCGATGTCGCCCGGCTGAAAAGCCTTGTTAATGACAGGAATCATGAGCCATCGGGAAGCCTCATTGAGTTTGAGGCCATACTGCCAGGTGATCATCAATAAGGGTACTGAGCACCACAACCCTAGCCGGGCGATCCCGCCATAGTATCGGTAGTCAATGTTGTGGGCGACCCACATGGCTGTGAGACTCAGTGACATTAAGGAAACATGCTTGATTAAATAATACTCCGTGTCCCCTTGCATGTGCCGATAGGCGAGGGAGCTGGTGGCACTGTATACGACCAAGATGCTGAGTATGGAGAGTAGAAAAGCTACCCCCCATATGATGGGATCCCCCTTCAACTTATTTTGCATCCACGATGCGGTAACTTTCATCTTTGTGCCTGTTGGATGGCCTCTACGGCTGTTTGGAAAGCATTCCCCCGGTCCTCAAAACTGGTAAACAAATCAAAACTGGCACAGGCCGGGGATAGCAAAACCACGTCGCCAGGCTGAGCCAGGCGATGTGCAATGGCCGTAGCTTCATAGATGTCCTGTGTCTCGTAGATGTGGGGCAATATTGGCTGAAAGGCCCTTCGGAGGGGGGCATTGTCTTTCCCCAAGCCTATTAGGGCTTTGACACGCTGACGCACGAGCTTTTCCAAAGTGCCATAGTCATTGCCTTTGTCATATCCGCCAGCAATCCACAGGATGGGGCGTTCAAAACTGGCTAAAGCCACATAGGCGGCCGCCACGTTCGTGGCTTTGGAGTCATTGTAATAGTCAACCCCCTGTAGCTGAGCTACCCACGCTATGCGGTGGGGCATGCCCTGAAAAGTGGATAGGGCGGCCTGAATCGTGTGGGGGCTAACGCCCACTAGCCTAGCGGCTGTCATGGCGGCCAAGGCATTCATTTGATTATGCTGCCCAGGCAGTCGGAGCGCTCGTGTGGGTATGTGACAAGCGGGTGTAGGACGTGTCAAGCACAACTGTGCATCTTGTACATAAGCGGCTGAGTGATCATGCGGGGCCAGGGAGATAGGGTAGGTAGTGGGCGCAAGCGGAGCCTGCTGCAGCTGATGCCGGATGTGTACGTCGTCTTGGTTGTAAATAAAGTGCCCTTGCGCTGTCATGTTGCGTACAATACGCCACTTGGCTTGCACATAGGGCTGCATGTCTTGGCCATACCGATCCAGGTGGTCGGGGGTTATATTCAGCAAGATCGCCACGTCAGCCTTGCACTGATACATGCCTTCTAGTTGAAAACAGCTTACTTCGAGCACATAGTAGGACCGGTCCTGGGCTAGCACTTTCCTAGCGAAACTCTCTCCCATATTGCCCGCGATCTCCACATCGAGGCCTGCAGATTGGAGCAGATGATGCGTTAGGTGTGTCGTCGTGGTCTTGCCATTTGACCCCGTGATAGCGATGAGGTAGGCTTTTGTGTAGCGGCTGGCTAGCTCTATTTCATCGATTATCGGAATTCCCACTTGCATCACCTGTTGGATAAGGGGCACATGGGACGCAATACCTGGACTCTTGACAATTTCGTCAGCGGCTCGTATCCTAGACCAAGTATGGCCTTGCTCTTCAAAGGGAATCTGATGCTGCATAAGGGCCGCCTTGTAAGAGGCCGCTATACGGCCTGCATCTGAGACAAATACGTTATATCCCCGCGCTTGCGCCAGTAGCGCTGCCCCGGTACCGCTCTCACCAGCCCCCAAGACTACTAGCTTAGGCATGTTGAGGTAGGTTGTATAGGGTTGGACTATGGATATGTGCCCCAAACAGGTCCATTCGTAACTAGGGTATCATCAGCATGCCACCAAGCGATAGGCTGCATCGTACTTGAGCTCTCTATTCTCTAACATTTGTCGGATTGTATAGAGCACTATGTCTTCTTCATACAGGGCTATGTTGTCTATCAGGTCGCACAGTTTGCCAATACCCATCTGCAGCTGTGCTAAAACTAGGGCCTTGCAACGTTGGTACAAAGCATCTGTTACCATATCCTTTGGCGGTACCTCCAAACAGATGTCGCAAGCCCCACAGGCTTGGTAAGAGATCTCGTCAAAGTAGGCGAGCAAGATCTGCGCCCGGCAACGGTTGAGGTGTGTCACATAATGCAGCACAGCCTCGGCCTTTTCCTGGGCTAATTCGGCCCTTTCTGTGAGCTTTTTCGTATCCAGGGGCAGGTGGGACGCTGGATAGCGGGGGGTAATGAAAGTCAGCTGGGGCTGCTCATTTTGGGCTATGTACCGAATGATGTGCAGTTGGGACAAGGCCTGCAGCTTTTGTATGACTTCTGTCACTGATTGGTTGAGGTATTGGGCGATTTGCTTTTCTGAAATTTGGCAAAAATTTGTCCACAAAGCACCCCCATAGAGCCTTATCAACGCCTGTATGTAGCTGTCATAGGCTGCATGCGTCACTTGAAAAGCGTGTAGGTCTTGGCGCGGGGTAGTTATATGCACCTGCGATGGCTGGCAAAAGGCGGTGTTGAGCTGTATGATGCCTGCCCTTTCCAGTTGCTTGGTAGCTGCGTATGCATCTACCGGGTTGAGCTGAAATACGCGTGCAAAGTCTTTCCCATCAAAGTCATAAGTCGTCATGGCATGCGTACCTGCCGCTACCTGGTAGTAGTTAGCTAGGTGTTGGTATACGGTCTTGAGATAAGTAACCGAGGGGTGTGCATTGCGGATACGGGCTGGCAAAGCGTTTAGGTCGCGCTTGGCATAGAGTACAATGGCATAGGCCCGCTTGCCATCGCGCCCTGCGCGTCCAGCTTCTTGGTAGTAGGCCTCCAACGTACTAGGCAGATCCAAATGCACAACGAGCCGAACGTCGGGCTTGTCGATACCCATCCCGAAAGCATTCGTAGCCACCATAATGCGGATTGTATTTTGGATCCATGCCTCTTGCCGCTGCGCACGCACGGCGTGAGGCAGCCCCGCATGGTAAAATGTAGCCGGGATATGATGCTGGTTGAGAAAAGCCGCCACGATCTGCGTCTTTTTGCGCGTACCCGCGTAGATAATGGCACTGCCCGCTAGGTTGTGCAACACCTTGCGCAAAGTTCGTGGTTTATCTTCTGTTCTGCGCACGGCATAGGCTATATTTTCCCTAGCAAAGCTTGTCTGAAATACGGCCACGTTGCGCAGCTGTAGCTTTTCTTGGATGTCCTGTTTGACAGCCCGTGTAGCCGTAGCTGTTAGGGCTATCATACTGACATCCGGCACCAGCTGCCGCAAATGGGCAATGGACAAGTACGCAGGCCGAAAGTCATAGCCCCATTGTGAGATACAATGGGCTTCGTCAATAGCCAACAAATTGATACGCATTTTTTGTACCCGGGCTTGAAACAGCTCGGTAGTGAGGCGCTCAGGCGATACGTATAACAGCTTGAGCTTCCCATAGATGGCATTGTCCAGCGTTACGTCTATCTCGTGGGCATGCATGCCTGTGAAAATCGCTGCTGCCGGTATCTGCCGCTGCTTGAGTTGCGCTACTTGATCTTTCATCAGGGCAATGAGCGGTGTGATCACGAGACAGATACCGGTTTGGGCCAGCGCAGGTATCTGAAAGCAGATAGATTTACCGCCACTGGTGGGCAGCAGGGCCAAAACATCTTGGCGCGCCAATACCGCCTGAATGATCTCTTTTTGTAAGGGTCGGAACGTATCGTACCCCCAATATTGCTTGAGGATGTGGTGTATATCGGCTTGTACAGGCATGGTAACGTAGGCAGCGGGCAGCATCATCAAGCTTCGGTAGCTTTTGTTCTAAATCCGATGGTTTTTCTGTCAGTCGACTTAGTTTGCACAAATGCCTTGATGTACTGGTACAATTGCCTGATTTGGCTACTATGCTCACCCTGTTGTTGCTCTAGCTGTTGCAATTTTAGGAGAATGTCTTTGTTGGCTAAGATCATTTCCCGCATTTTCACAAAAACCTCTACAATATGCACGCTCACTTTAACTGCCGTTTGGCTTTTGAGCACATTGGCCAGCATGAGTACCCCATGCTCCGTGAAAGCATAGGGGAGCACACGTGTTTTCTCTGAGAAGTTTGCGGTCACAAAATGTGACCGCAAATGTGCTAGCTCATCTTTCGTCAGCTGAAACATAAAGCTGGCTGGGAACCGCTCTCTATTCCTGGAGACCTGTTGATTCAAATGCTTGGTTTCATAGCCATACAAAGCCGCTAGGTCTTTGTCAAGCATCACTTTATACCCTCTCAGCCAGTATATTTTCTCCATAACCATGGCGTCGGTTACGGGGGGTTGCCCTGTGGTTTCTGCTTTATACATAGTAGGTAAAGAGTTGTTCCAGGGAAATTAGGTGATTTTACGCGTATTCTCTATATCCGGTAGTTATCCATAGACTGTATAGGCCCCGTTGTGGTGCAGCGAATGAAAGTCAATATTGTACTGCATAGCTTCGGCCTGGAGTTGCCAAGCTACTGCTGCTGAGTTAGAAGCGCCGATCAGGAGCGTATCGATAGCAAACTGGTTGATGAGGGTAGCTAAATTACGTACTGCATTGCGCTCTAAAATCAGCAAATCAGCGTGTATTTTGGGCAACGGATAGGACTGTGGCGTAGGGAGCCGATCTACGAAAACCAATTTCTGGCGGCCCCAGACGACTAGGGTATAGCCTTGCCATGTTTGTAGGGGGAATGTGCTACACTGAGCAGCCGTTTGCCAACTGTACCGGTGCTTAACTTGTAGGCCAAGGGCCCCATAACTCGGCGCCACTTGGCGCTGATATTTTCGTTCTTGGGCTAGCCAAGGTGTATCGGCACAGTACACAGCGCTAGGGCCTTGTACAAAGCTGACAGCTTGGTGGTTAGGTATGCTGTAAAAAATGACGCCCTGCTGCCCATAGCGTACCCAGCCGGTTCGAGCCCTATGCAGGCCGAACGCGCAGGCTATACCGGTAGCGGCCAGCAGATACCCAAGTTTTCGGGATTGCAAGAACATGAGCAGGGCGATAGAGAGGCTGTACGATACCCAAAGCCAGGGCATATCTACGTAAATATCCTGTATCGCACTGCCCGGCAGGCTACTGATCCAGGCTACAAACCGATTGTTGAGCCCCGTTACATAGCTTGCCAACGCACTGACAAGCATGCTGAGCGCAGTAGACCAGCTGGTCAGTAAGATGCCCAGCCCTAAGCCCAATATGACAAAAGCGGCGGGCACGACGATCCAGTTAGCCACTATGAAATAGGTAGCAAATTGTTTGAAGTAGTACAAGCTGATGGGCGTTATGGCCAGCTGGGCAGCTAGCGACAAGGTAGTCCAGCGCCAGAGGTGATCTAGCCCCCGGTGCTTGACGCGAATACACCGGTATAGGCGCGGTTGCAAGTACACAATCCCTCCTACGGCCAGGTAAGACAATTGAAAACTGACTGAGAAGAGCAGATGAGGCTGGGCCATGAGCAATAGAAAGGCAGAGCTGGCCAGCGTATTGTATGTGCATCGTATTCTGCTCAGCCAACCAGCTACCAGAAAACAGCTCAACATAAGGGTAGCACGCAGCACCGAGGGGGCCAAACCCGTTAGGCAAGCGTAGCTCCCCAAGCTGGCCAGGATGAGTACGTTACGTCCGATATGTCTAGGCGGCAGGCCCATCAAACTGCTCAATAAAAAGTTCAGCAGGCTATACAGCATACCCACATGCAGCCCCGAAACCGCTAGAATGTGCATAGTACCTGCGTTGATGTAGTGCGTCTTGGTGCTTAGGTCAAGCTCACTTTGCATACCTAATACTAGCGCCAGCATAACGTCTTGTTCGGGCTGGGTATGTATATGTCTGATCAGTAGCCTTTTAGCATGCCTACGCACTGCTAGAAAGAAAGCTTTATACGTTTTGGGAGGTGCATGGCCCAATTTCTTTACAGATGCGACCTGGTCCTGGTAGTATATATGCTCCCGTTGCAGCACAGCGCGGTAATCGAACGTATGCGGATTCCTGGGGGCAGGTATGCGGCTAGGTTGCCCTACTACCTCATACACATCTCCATAGCGGATGTCATAGGGTACAGCCGACTTGATGCACAGCCGCAATTTAACTGTGCAAGGCTCCCAACGCTCTAGCGTACGGACGTGCGTAATGACTGCTGTAAGGCGGGTCGTTGTATCGCGGGTTTCGGGCTCCTCGATAACCGTAATTACGTAGCCCTGTAGGGGTTGATCTAGTGCAGCGAGTGTGTGGGTATAGGGGCTTTGGTTATGCCGAAGCAGATACAGATATCCTAGGGCTACGATGCCCACAAGTCCCAGGAGGCCTCCATAAGCTCGCCATACATGGGATTTGCGATGGGTACCTAGGCGTATTAGCGACGCATAGCCTACGAGGCTGACTCCTAGGACCGTAATGGCTACCCATCTGTATGGCCCGATGTGGTGCGCTAGCGTTATACCTCCGATAAAGGCGAGGCAGATTCTTACGAATGGTAAATGGGATGCAGCGGACATGTAGCAGGCTCTCGTAAGGTACAATATATACCTCGCTGGCCTGAATCTGCTGCTTGGCAGTCAGTGTTATTGTAGCTGCAAGAGTTGCTCTCGTTGTAGCCCTGTTGCCAAGGCAACGGTACCCACTTCCACACCCTGGTGCAGCAAGGTCTTTGCTGCCTGCAGCATGCTTTCTTGCTTGCCTAGCTGTTTGCCCCTAGTGACACCTTCCTGCATACCTAGCTGTTTGCCCCTAGTGACACCTTCCTGCATACCTAGCTGTTTGCCTTCCTGTATACCTAGCTGCTTACCTTCTTCTATACCCTTGTAGTGTATACTATCTGCATATGACATGACTTTCTCCTTTACTATTTCTTCTTGGATGAGCTCAGATAGTAGCCTAAGACATGCTTCTCCTTGCTCCGGTTTGCTATTATGATAAATGTATATCGCACTGCTGTGTACATGCCCACGAGGTAACTGCTGTATGTACTCAGGGGTTACTTTCTGAAGTACTTGTATAAATTCGCCAGATGCCCCTTGCTTGGACAAGGCCTGAAACAAGCCTGATTTACCTCCCCGTTGCAACAGCTCATCTATTGTGGACTGCGTCAAATCCCACAACTCAAATCGATTGAACAACCCACACTCCTTAGCTAGTTCTGGACATACCGCACAATCGTACAGATAGGTTGAATAGGGATACGGCACCTGGCCATTGTACATACAGATGGGCATTACAGCAGGCATTATCTCGATTTGGTTTTTCTTCCCATGGTTTGCTACAAGTAGGACCCTGTACCTATCTAGCCGCTTAGCTATATATCTGTCAGGTGTACTCTGTAGTTCTATAATGAAGTAGATGACGTCTGCTTTGTTGTCGATAGAGAACTTAAAAATAACATCGCTTTTAGCATGCAGCAGTTGGCCACCGGTGATGAACTCCGTAGGTATGTGTTCTAGCGTAGTGAAATCAATGCGCTGGAGTAGCCCTGGGTTTAGCCTCGATTTGAAACAATCTATAACGATCTCATCATATTGGAGCGCATCTTTCCCATAGGCATCGTGCGATTGAGGAATGGTGTACCCAGGAGGTTGTATGATTGGATTATGGCTGTCTGTGCTCACGGTCTTGTGCAAGGGGCTTATAGATTATGACTGGCTTTGTGAGCGCAAATCTACAGTAGGTTGTAGAACGTTGCAAGCGGGTCCAATCTCATATCCCGTAGCTCTTCGGTGGTCCTGAGACAGCTATCGGTTGCGGTCGATACTCAATAGCGAGCCGCTCACTACACATCCCATACCTAACAGATGCACCCACGTATATACCTCACCTAGAAAAATGAAGCCCAGTACGAGCGAATAAGGAATGCCTAGGTAAGAAACAGCCGATACCTGCGCTACAGAAGCCAGCTGAAAGGCCCGGATGGCCAGCACATCAGCTAAAAAGGTACATAACCCGATGCCTAGTAAAATCAATAGGTCAGGTATATACAAAGGCGTAAAGTCCTGAAATAGGAAGCCGAGCGTACCCAGCGCTGTAAACAGACTCATATAAAAGATAATGACAACCGGGCCCTCTTTGTCCTTTAGGAGGGTATTTAGGTTGTTGGTTATGCCCATGCTGAACGCACTTATCAGGCCCAATAGCACATACCCCGGCGTGACCATAACACTGACGCCATTGGCTACAATGACCCCCAGCATAGCTAGAGCAAAACAGAACCACTGCTTGCGGGTCACTACCTGTTGCAGCATAAAAATGCCCAGTATGGCTGTAAAAATCGGGCAAGTATTTTGAAGGATGGTGGCCATGGCCAGCGGCATGTGCTCTAGGGTGACAAAGAATAAAATAATAGCCAGTGCCCCTGTGATGCCCCGGGCCCACAAGAGTTGCCGGTTATGGCCCCAGAGGGAGATCTGTTTGTGCTGGGCTACTGTGTAGCAGATCAGCATGCAGATGATGGCCTTGAAGAAGTTGACTTCTAAATTAGAGATGTGTTTCAACAGCTTGACACCTAGCCCTACAAAAGCAAAAGACAGGGCAGCTAACATCATGTATAAAACGCCTTTAGATATTTGCATAGTTTTGGAATATTGGGGGCAGGGACGGTTACCCCATTGATGCGGCACCTACTGGTACCACGCCCTACCCTATTTACGAAAAGATAGCATTCGCCTTATGAGATACGCACCCTATGATGCACAGCGCCCTGAGGCGGTCATACACATCCAAGACCTGACCATATACCAAGAGGCACAGCCCATCTTGCGTAATATCTGCCTCAGTATGTACCCGAGTGAGTTTATTTTTCTCATCGGCAGAACGGGCAGTGGCAAGTCATCTCTGCTAAAGATACTCTATGCAGAGCTCCCCACGAAAGCGGGCCACGTACGTGTGGCCCATTTTGACCTGCATACCCTATCTAAACGCCAGATTCCTAGGTTGAGAAGAAGATTGGGCATTGTTTTTCAAGACTTTCAACTGCTATCGGACCGCAGTGTGGAGGAGAATCTATGGTTTGTACTGCGGGCTACCGAATGGAAAGACCCTGTTGCTATGCGCCGTAGGATCACTGAGGTGCTGATGCAGGTAGGGCTCGAGTGGGCCAAGAAGAAGATGCCCCATCAGCTGTCTGGCGGCGAGCAGCAACGCGTGGCGATTGCACGTGCCTTGCTCAACGACCCGCTGATCTTACTGGCTGATGAGCCTACGGGCAATTTAGATCCTGAGGTAACCCAAGAAATCGTAGCCTTGTTTCTAGAGATCAACCGGCAGGGCACAGCAGTACTGATCGCTACCCACAACCATACCCTATTAGATAAATATGCAGGGCGCGTCTTGAAGTGTTACCAAGGGCAGGTAATGGATGCAAGCGATGCATATGCCTAACTTTGTAGCAGCTAACCCCTAACACCCCTACTATGAGCATTGTTTTCATGGGCACCTCGTCCTTTGCCGTACCTAGCCTAGACCTCTTGCTAGCGAATGGGTATGACATTGTGGCCGTGGTGACTACCCCAGATAAGCCCCAAGGCCGGGGGCAAAAGGTCCACGCTTCCCCAATCCAACAGGCCGCGGCAGCACACGGCTTGCGCATACTACAGCCCACGAACCTCAAGGAAGCCGGTTTTGTACATACGCTGCGTGCCTGCGCCCCAGACCTACAGGTTGTCGTGGCGTTTAGGGTCTTGCCCGCCGTCGTCTGGAGATTACCCACTGCAGGGACTTTTAACCTACATGCTTCCCTACTGCCGCAATACCGAGGGGCTGCCCCTATCCATTGGGCCCTTATACACGGCGAAAAAGAAACGGGGGTCACCACTTTCTTTATCCAAGAAGCCATTGATACCGGCGATATCCTATTCCAAGAAAAAGTAGCGATAGCCGATCAAGATACGGCCGGGAGTCTCCATGAGAAATTGCAGCAAGCGGGGGCCCAGCTGGTGCTTAAGACTGTACAAGCCATAGAAGCCGGTAGCTGCAAGGCCGTCCCGCAACCTTACGTGGCCCCAGCGCTGCTGAGGCAGGCCCCTAAGTTGCGGAGCGCGGATGGCCAGGTACAATGGCAGCAACCTGCCGCAACAATTATTAACTTTATCCGTGGCCTATCGCCGCGTCCCGGAGCTTGGACCAGGATAGAGAATCAATTTATCAAGATATTAGCCGCTAGCCTGGCCCCGCAGGTCGTGCTGCGCCCAGGTGCCCTACAATCCGATGGCAAGCATTATTTGCACATCGGTACGCAAGATACAGCCATCTCCGTCACAGAACTGCAGGTAGCCGGGCGCATACCCATGCCCATACAGGCCTTTTTACAAGGGCATCGTCTGTGTGTGGGCCAAGTAGACGGGTAAATGAACATACAACATAGATATAGATACAGAGCACATGGAAGACATTGAACAAATATTGCTAGACGCAGCGGAAGCCATGGACAAGGCTTATGCATACATCCGGGCCAGTTTGGCTAAAATCCGGGCAGGGCGCGCCCTGCCCGATATGGTGGAGGGAATCCTACTCTACTATCACGGCAGTACGGTACCCATCAGCCAGATGGCTTCCGTAAGCACCCCAGACGCCCGGACGTTGTCGATAAAGCCTTGGGAAAGCAGTTGCCTAGGCGACATCGAGGCAGCAATCACCCACAGTCAGCTGGGGTTGACCCCACACAACGATGGTGAAACCATCCGCATACATGTCCCCCCCCTCACTGAAGAGCGCCGGAAAGTGTTTAGCAAGCAGGCCAAAACCGAAGCGGAAAAGAGCCGCGTAACTGTACGCAATATTCGCAAGGAAGGCAAAGAACTGCTCAATAAGTTGAAGAAGCAGGGCATATCTACAGACAGCATCCGGCAAGCAGAGGCCCAGCTACAAACCCTGACAGACCGCAACATACAGCAAGTCGATCAATTGCTAGCCGACAAAGAGGCGGAGATTATGGTTGTGTAGCCCCCCCTCTCGGGGTCATACGAGCGGCCTGACGTATGGGGCTTGGTAGTGAGCCCGCTCCTGCCTTATATTCGTAAGCATTGAGTAAGGGAAAAAACTAAACGATAAACGGAGACAAGATGGAACCTAAAAAAGGAACAATCAGAAACATCATATTCGATGGCTTTGAAAAGGTCATCCAAAGCGAGACCCCCGTACTGGTCGATTTCTACGCGCTTTGGTGCGGCCCTTGTAATTCAATGGAGCCGATCCTACAGAGGATAGCTGTTGAGTATAAAGACAAAATTGACGTATACAAGCTAGATACACGCAATTATCCAGATGTGGCCCGGGAGCAAGGTGTTAAGAACTTACCGACGCTGATCCTATACAAGCGTGGGCAAGCTGTGGGTGAAAAGATCCAAGGGCTACAGACGTTAGACGACATGCGAGAAAAACTGGACCAGCTTCTTTTAGCCAGTGCAACACTGTAAAACCATGGGACAAGAGCAAGAAACATACATTCCAGATATCCAGGACGATACCTTCAGCGATAGCCTAAAAAGCCCAGGGCTTGTGTTGGTGTATTTTTACATACCGCTGGTGAAAACCTGCCTATTGATGGACCCTGTTATCGAAGTAGTGGCTGGCGATACGAAGTATAAAGATAAGATCAAGCTGTACAAGCTAAACGCGAGAGAGCATCCGAAAGCTGTAGCGGCCTACAATATCTTGAGCATACCTACCCTTCTCGTTTTCAAGGATGAGCAAGTGGTGGCTACGCTGCCAGGGACATCTCGCCTAAAAGAGCTGCGGGTAGATATAGAACGGCATCTGTAGCAGGCTAGCGTAGGATTGGTGTAGTCCATGCCCAAAATAACCACAGGTGATTTTCACAACGGCATATGCTTGGAACTAGCCCAAGATCTGTACACCCTACTGGAATTCCAGCACGTGAAGCCGGGTAAGGGCAAAGCCTTTGTGCGCACTAAGCTCAAGAGCCTAACCACGGAGAAGGTCATCGAACATACCTTCTCCGCAGGTGTCAAAGTGACCGCAGCGCGGGTAGAGCGAAGACCCTATCAGTTTTTATACAAAGATGCACTGGGCTATCACTTGATGGACCACACCACCTTCGATCAAATCACCGTAGCCGAAAGCCTCGTCAACGCCCCGCAATGGCTTGCAGAGGGCCAAACCGTAGAAATCTTGGTACATCAAGAGACGAACAGATTGTTGAGCTGTACGCTACCTCCCTTTGTCAACCTGAAAGTCACCTATACAGAACCCGGTCTCAAAGGCGACACAGCCACCAGGGCCCTGAAGACCGCCACGTTGGAGACAGGGCACCCCATTCAGGTACCGCTCTTTATCGACAATGAGGATCTGCTCAAAATAGACACCCGGACGAACGCCTATGTAGAGCGTGTCAAGCAAGCGTAGCGAATGGACCTGCACGAAATCAAGGCTTTGATCAAATGCGTTAGCCAATCTGGTTTGGCAGAGGTTACTATAGAAACAGAGCACTTCAAGCTGCATACCAAACAAGCCCTATCCAGGATAGACGCCCTTCCCCCACCTACCTCGACAAGCATGGTGCCAGTACCCCCTTCCGTACCTAACCCCACATCGGGTCTATCCGGCAGTGATCTTACACCAGCATCGCCCGACCTAGTAGAAGTAAAATCCCCCATGATTGGTACTTTCTACCGAGCCTCGAGCCCAGGCGAAGCCCCCTTTGTCGAAGTAGGCACTTCCATTACAGCTGGGCAATCGCTGTGCGTGATAGAGGCTATGAAGCTTTTCAACGAGATCGAAGCGGAAACGCCGGGCCGCATCGTTAAGATTCTAGTAGAAGATGCCTCTCCCGTAGAATATGACCAGCCTCTATTCTTGATAGCCCCGCCACAACCCTAAGGCTATCCAGATAGCCCTGCCCATCCGTGTTCAAGAAAATACTGATTGCCAACCGCGGAGAGATTGCCCTACGCATCATCAGGGCCTGTCAAGAGTTAGGCATTGCTACTGTAGCCGTATATTCTACAGCTGATCGGGAAAGCCTACCCGTCAGCTTCGCCGACGAAGCCGTATGCATTGGCCCCCCCCCGAGCCATCTATCTTATCTCAATATAGTACAGATCATAGCAGCTGCTGAGGTGACCAATGCCTGCGCCATCCATCCCGGCTATGGATTCTTATCCGAGAATCCCCTTTTCCCACAAGTTTGTCGCGAGCATGACATTCAGTTCATAGGTCCTTCGGCAGAGGCCATGCGCAAGATGGGGGACAAGATGTGTGCCCGCGCCACCATGCAACAGGCCGGCATACCCATTGTACCTGGATCTGATGGATTGCTGACCAACCCCACTGCAGGCTTGGAGCTAGCTGGGGCCATAGGCTTCCCGATCGTACTGAAGGCCACGGCTGGCGGGGGCGGCAAAGGTATGAAAATCGTACAGCGTGCGCAAGACTTTCCCAAGGCCTGGGCAGAAGCGCAAGCAGAAGCCCAGATTAGCTTCAACAATGCAGGGCTCTACCTAGAGAAACGGATAGAAGCTCCCAGGCACGTGGAGATTCAGCTATGTGCGGACCGATATGGGCAAGTAGGTCATATGTCCGAGCGAGATTGCTCGATTCAGCGCAAGCACCAGAAGCTAATAGAAGAAACGCCAGCGCCAGGTATGACCGAGGTCTTGCGCAAGAAAATGATTGCAGCTACCCGGCAGGGTGTAGCTGCGATAGGCGGCTACGAAGGTGTAGGTACCGTGGAATTTCTCGTGGATCAGCGGGGGGGCTTTTACTTTATAGAAATGAACACACGCATACAAGTGGAGCATCCCGTTACCGAAGCGGTCACCGGCCTAGATTTGATCAAACAACAAATCCGGGTAGCGGCTGGCGAAAAGTTAGGGAACGTTTGTGACATTCCTCGAGGGCATGCCATCGAATGCAGGATCAATGCAGAAGATCCCAGCCATAATTTTCGGCCGAGTCCAGGTACGATTACGGACTTGCACCTACCTGGGGGGCATGGCATTCGGGTAGATACCCATGTGTATGCAGGTTACACCATCCCACAGCACTACGATGCACTCATTGCTAAGATTATTGCACATGGCCAAGACCGAGCGGAGGCTATCCAGCGCATGCACCGGGCGCTTGCCGAGTGTAGCATAAGTGGTATAAAGACCACCCTACCCCTACACAGACATATTATGCAAGACCAAACGTTCAGAGCCGGTCAAGCACATACAGCTTTTCTAGATACCTTCGACAGATCTTCTTTATAAATAACTCCCCTAGCCTCTCAGCTTAGTTGTGCTAGGCAAGGCAGCCATTACGGTGATTCATTACTTTACTGAGGATACTGATTTTCAATTTGAGCATGCAGCATGTACGACACCTTGGATCCGACAAGTTATACGGCAAGAAAAGCACCAGCTCAGCGAATTGAATTTTATCTTCTGTAGCGATGCTTACTTACATGACAAAAACCTACGCTACTTGCAGCAGGATACGCACACCGATGTACTGACCTTTGATTATGCAGAAGTACCACAAACCCTAGCCGGGGATATTTATTTGAGTATAGATCGGATTCGGGCGCATGCCCCTACCTACCACCACACCCTATGGCAAGAGCTCTATACGGTCATGGTCCATGGCGTGTTGCATCTGCTAGGCTATGATGATAGGGATACATGTGCTCGGGCCCAGATGCGTGCCCAAGAAGCGCTATATCTAGCCCAGATTACGACACCGGCTGGGGCGTGTATCTGTAGTGTTCTCTCTTGCAACTCTCTCTAGCCTACTGTAGATTTGCGCTTAGCAAGCCAGTCATCAACCGTGAGCACTGTACAACACTGCGAGTACAAATAGCCATAACCGAATCATACGAGGCCCAAAATAACAACGATATAGACTTCGACCATTATGCATATAACCACCCAGACCAACCTAGCCTTTAGCTTACTTGTATCCACATTTTTGTACAGTTGTAATACCCTAACCGATACGCCAGCCCAATCATCCACTGCACCACCAAGCTCTTCTATTGCTCAGGTTAATGCCAATAGGTCTGCACCAGTGGATCAACAGCTTACCCCTGAAGACATAAAGGCTAGACATAAGTTGCCTGCCTATATTAGAGGTTACATAAGATCCCTTGCGTACGGGGATAGCTCCTATCGAGAGCAAGTCCAAGAATATGCATACCTAGCCGATAGCCCAACTATCCTGAGCCAAAGATATGCACTGTCTCACCCCTACTTGATCAACCTAGCGTCTCAAGCAGTGTCCTATAAATGGGCAGCGAAACATCTGCTTCCAACCCTTGACGACGTGCTCGAGCATGCGGATGAGTTGGCTTCAGAAGATCTTGTAGAACATATCAGGCAGTCGATCACCCTGGGCTAATCCTATGCACACTTTCTCACAACAAGGACCCGCCATTGGCACAGGAGACTTTGCGGAGTTGATAGCTGGAGGAATTTTTGTCGACAAAACCCTCCTAATCAAGGATCTGCTCATGGATCGTACGAAAGCCTTGCTCATCACACGTCCTAGAAGATGGGGCAAGACGCTCAATATGAACATGCTCTATCATTTCCTTCGCTGCGAGGTTAGGAAAAACGTGACCACGAATGCGCTGGAAACCATAAGTCCTCACCCAGGCTTATTTGATAACCTGAATATTGGGCAAGCATACCCTGAGCTCGTCGCTAGCCACCAGGGCAAGTGGCCCGTGATCTCTTTGACCCTCAAAGGTGTGGAAGGTGACGATATACAGACTGTTGATCAAGTGACTACCAGCTCAAGCTGGCAGTTTGCCAGACGCTTGGAAAGCAGATCAAAGATTAAAATTCTGAAATA
>JBCBRR010000012.1:0-18017 GCA_039819605.1 Bacteroidota bacterium
ACTGAAACGCTAGGAGGAATCGAAAGAAGAAGGTGTACATGGTCTGGACTCATGCTACCACTCACAATGTCTACATAGTTCGAACTACAGATCTCTCTAATCAGAGCACGAGCCCTTATAGCTATTTCGCCAAGCAAGACACGGCGACGATATTTAGTGCAAAAAACAAGATGATACTTTAACTCATAGATACTATGCGCGCCCCTTCGGTAATCCATGGGGCAATATACTAAAGTGTTCGCCTGAAGGCGAGGGTGTTATTCCCAATCCCACCTAACTACATAAGGTGGACAAAACCCAAAAAAGAAGTACAACACTTTAAATGGCTCATCCAAAAGGCCACTCGAAGCTAAAAACCCCTACCCTCCCCTACTTCAACCCATCCAACACCCCCACCATCCGTTGAAACACCTCCTCCGTACTCCCCATACCATCTATCCTAAATAACTTCCCTTGCTTCTCATAATAATCCAACACCGGACGGGTCTCCTGCTCATATACCTGTATCCTGTGCATAACCTTATCTACCCCCCGATCATCCGACCGATTCGAAGATTTCGACCGCTCCGCAATGCGCTTCTTCACCTCCACCTCAGCTACATCCAGCAAAAGAACAGCATCGAGCTGCAAATCATAGGCATCTAGCAAACGCTCCAAAGACATCGCCTGCGGCATAGCCCGAGGACAACCATCAAATAATAACCCGCCTACCGATGCCTTCGCAGCAATCCGCTTCTCCACCAAGGCCATGACCATGTTGTCTGGCGCCAAATCGCCCGCATCTAGATAACCCGAAAAGACATTGCCCAATGGGGTGCCCCGCTGCGCTTCTTGCCGCATTAAATCCCCGGGTGTAATCGATGTCAGATTGTATCGCTGCTGACATCGTAAACTCTGTGTTCCCTTGCCGGCACCTGGCCTGCCTAATAGTACAATGTTCATGAGTTAGTGAATGCGGTCAAACCCCGTGTAGGGCCGCAAGACATGCGGGACCTTGATGCTGTTTTTGCGCTGATTGTACTCCAAGAGCGCAGCCATAATCCGAGGTAATGCCAAGGCACTCCCGTTGAGCGTGTGGGGCCATTGGGTCTTTTTACCTGGGGCACGATAGCGAAGCCGCATGCGTGTGGCCTGATAGGTCTCAAAGTTGGTCGTAGAGCTTACCTCTAACCAACGCCCTTGGCCTACCGAAAGCACTTCAAAGTCGTAGGTAAAAGCCGCTGTGAAGCCCAGATCGCCACTGCAAAGCTTGAGCACCCTGTAGGGTAACATGAGCTTTTCCAACAGATCCTCAATGTGGCTGCGCATGAGCTGCAAGGCCCTATAGGATTCTTCAGGCCGCCTGATCTCCACCAACTCCACTTTATCGAACTGGTGCAGTCGGTTTAGGCCCCGTACATGACTGCCCCAAGAGCCAGCTTCCTTCCTAAAACAAGGCGTATAGCCCACATTCTTAATGGGTAACTCCGCGGCCGGTAATATTTGATTGCGATACAAATTGGTCAGCGGCACCTCAGTAGTGGGCGCTAGGTATAACCCCTTGTCGGCAAGTTGATACATCTGGCCTTCTTTGTCCGGAAGCTGCCCTGTGCCATACGCGGAATCTCGATTGATCAGAATGGGCGGTTGTATTTCTTCGTAGCCGGCCTTTTCTGCCTCGTCGAGGAAGAAATTGATCAAAGCCCGCTGCAACTTGGCACCCTTGCCCCTGTATACGGGGAACCCAGCCCCCGTTATCTTACTGCCTGACGCAAAATCAATGATATCATACGACACCGCTAAATCCCAGTGAGAGCGTTGCTGATCTAGGTCATACAACGGCACCTCATTTTGATAGACCACTTCGTTGTGATTGGGTGCTGCGCCCACAGGCACTCCAGGATGCGATAAATTGGGCAAGGCACACAAGGCAGCTTGAAGTTCCTGATCGTATTGGTTACGCTGCCCCGTCAGCTCCTTGATGGCAACCTTTAGCTTTTGGGTTTGCAGCTTCAAAGATTCTATTTCTGCATGCGTACCTATAGCATCTTGCTTCAGAAGCTGCTCTATGTTTTTGGTTATCTTATGTAGCTCAGCAGATGCTGTATCCAGCGCCGTATGCGCAGCCCGGCTTTGCTTGTCAAGCGATAAGAAAGACTCGACTAACTCGGCAGCATCTTTGACTTGCCTCGTTTGCAGGCTTTGGATAACCTCTTCTTTATGTTCTCGGATATATTTGATTTCAAGCATAGAAGCGTACCCTAATTTTGTTATGTAATAAACTATCTGTAGAATTGTACTGGTTTCAGCACGATTACGACCCTTTGTTGAAGCGCAACTTAGACCGCACTAACGAAGAAACAACAGAACATACAGTAGGTCCTAAGCTAGAATGGAAGATGAGTTGCTTATTGTACATAACTAACATGTTCAACCTAAAAATCTTTCTAGTCTAATACTTCTCGGTCACTTTACAAAATTGTGCTGTCCGTCCCTGCCTAAAAGCAGCAAATCGTAAATAATTTCTAAACTTTTCGAGGCCTCCATCACCTGTGTGTCGAGCAGGCTTTCTACAAATTTTATAGCGAACCTATGTACAACATCGAAGAACTTGATCTACTCCTACTTTCAGAGCTTAAGGAAATTGCCATCTCCCTGAAAGTCAAAGACTACAAAAAAGCAGATAAGCAAGCCCTGATCTACAAAATACTGGACCAGCAGGCTTTGTTACCGGAAGAGGAATTGCCGGCTAAAAAGACATGGAGCACGAAGCCCGAGTCACAGGCAGCTGCCTCAGCTGAGGCGGTGTCGCCCGCCCAAGGCAAAGAACAGCCCGCTACCGATGCCCCACTACCTAGCCTAGATACGGTAACCCGCCAGGAAGATATACAGCCAGGCGAACGGCAACCAGCCAAGACGCACCCTAGGCATGCTAAAAACGGTCTTAATAATGGCACAGGGATAGACATGATCACGGTAGATAGCGGGGGCGTGCTGGAGATCATGCAAGATGGCTACGGCTTCTTGCGCTCCTCTGACTATAACCATTTGACCAGCCCAGATGACATCTATGTATCGCCCTCTCAAATCAGACTGCTGGGGCTCAAAACGGGTGACACGGTAAAGGGTACTGTGCGGGCCCCGAAAGAGAGTGAAAAGTACTTCGCTTTGCTCAAGGTAACCCACGTAAATGGCAGGACAGCCGAAGAAATCCGAGATAGGACTTCTTTCGAATACTTGACTCCCCTCTTTCCGCAAGAGAAATTAAAGCTAGACAATGGACCTAATCAGTACTCTACCCGATTGCTCAGCTTATTTGCCCCCATTGGCAAGGGCCAACGGGGTATGATCGTAGCACCTCCCAAGACGGGAAAAACTGTTTTGCTGAAAGAAATCGCCAATGCCATCGCCAAAAACCACCCGGAGGTGTACCTGATGGTGTTGCTGATTGGGGAACGCCCCGAAGAGGTGACGGATATGGCACGCAGTGTCAAAGCCGAAGTGATTGCTTCTACTTTTGACGAGCAAGCAGAGCGGCACACGAAGGTGGCGAGTATAGTGCTGGAGAAGGCCAAGCGGATGGTAGAATGTGGGCATGACGTTGTCGTTTTGCTAGATTCTATCACGCGTCTAGCTAGGGCGTACAACATTGTAACCCCTTCGTCAGGTAAAATTTTATCAGGTGGTGTCGATGCACATGCCCTGTACAATCCTAAACGCTTTTTTGGCGCTGCCCGCAACGTGGAACAAGGGGGATCTCTGACCATTTTGGCTACAGCGCTTATCGACACAGGCTCTAAAATGGACGAGGTGATCTTTGAAGAGTTCAAGGGCACGGGTAATATGGAGCTACAGCTAGATAGGAAGCTGGCCAATCGGCGCATTTATCCAGCTATCGATGTGCCGGCCTCAGGTACACGCCGTGAGGATCTGCTATTAGACAAAGAGGTGGTATCGCGTATATGGATTTTGCGCAAACTGATGGCAGATATGACTTCTACGGAGGCCATGGAATTTCTGCTCAAGAAGATGACCGGCACGCGCAATAATGAAGAGTTTTTGGCCTCTATGAACGATGGCTAGGGGAGCAGGGAGATAGAACGAGAGGCCCATCAGGAGAGAATCGTTATGTCTGATTCGTCATTGGGCACCGAAGTCCGCAAGAAGAAGCCCAAGGTATACACCGGTATAGACAGCTTTGCTGATCTGCTGCTAGAAAGCGACGTATTTGTAGACAAAAGCCTCTTTATACAGGAATTTCTAGAAGAGAGTGGAGGTCAGGTGAAACTCATCACCCGTCCGCGGCGCTGGGGCAAGAGCATGAATATGGATATGCTCAAACGCTTTCTGTCCATTGAAGTGGACGCACAGGGTGTACCCCTACCCCGGGAGCAATGTCTGCATCATAAGCTTTTTGCCGGGGGAGAAGCCATAATAGGGCCTACAGCAAGTAGCGTAAAGCAGTTAGCTCCGCTCAAGCTAACCCAACAGCATCCAGACCTCATCAGCGGCTACCAGGGCCAATACCCTGTCATCAGCATCGGACTTAAGGATGTATTTGGCAGCTCTTACGAAGAGATCCTAGCAGACATCAGAACGCAGGTCATCAATCTCTATGCAGAATACGGCTTTCTAGACCCATACATCCAAGCTGAAGAACCCACACTGCGAAAAGTGGAGAAACGACAGCTAGATCGGTATTTTTCGGGGGAGACGACGCCAGATGATTTAAAAAGTGGCTTGTACTTTTTGAGCAAGCTACTCTGTAAGCACTTTGGAAAGCGGGTTTATGTACTTATTGACGAATATGATACACCCATCAACAATGCTTTTATAGAGCTCAAAGACAGTCCTGAAGAACTCAGAAAGGTTCTGAGATTGTTCCAAGGGCTGTTTGGCACCACCTTCAAAAGCAATCCGTATCTCGAAAAAGGGTTGGTCACGGGTATACTCAGGGTAGCCAAAGCTAATCTCTTCTCCAGTCTTAACAACGTCAGGGAGTATACGTTATTCGATAAGCATTTTGCTACTTCCTATGGGTTTACACAAGAGGAGGTTGATGAACTGTTTAGCCAAGTCCCTACCTCTACGACGGTGGAAGAGGTAAAGTACTGGTACAATGGCTATAAGTTTGGAGATCAGGTGCTCTACAATCCCTGGTCGATTATGTGTTGCCTAGAGACCGAAGGCGTACTTGATACTTACTGGATTGATAGTGGCGGCACGCAGCTCGTAGATGAAGCCCTACTGTCTGACGATATACAGAAGCAATTACAGCAACTGATAGCTAAAGAGCAGATTGATTCATTTATCACCAAGCAAATTAGCTTTGAGGATGTTCAAAGCTCAGTAGGTTTGTACAGCTTGTTGCTCTTTGCCGGGTACCTTAACCTAGACGCCGTAAAGCCAGGAGATAATTCCGATATAAAAGAATGTAAGCTTTCTATACCCAACCATGAGGTGCGTTGCATCTACAAACATCGGCTGCTAGAGTGGGTGCGTCGAAAGCTACAGATCAACTCTTGGGTCTACAACAGCTTGATAGACATGTTGGCCACCGGCCAGGTAGCGGCGTTTGGAGAACGCCTACAGGCGCTTTTGCATCAGTCGACGAGCTTTCACCAAACAGGCCCTGTTCGCTCAGAGGTGTTCTACAACGGATTTATGTCGTGCTTGTGGGGCAGTTTAAAGCTGCATTATACCCTGGAGAATGAGCGCGATAGTGGATTGGGCAGAGCCGATGCAATGCTTATCCCCGATGTGGGCCATAGTGACCAAGCGCTGATTATGGAATACAAGGTGGGGCAGGATCCAGCCAGTTTAGAAAAATTGGCTGAAGCGGGATTGGCTCAGATAATAAATCGGCGGTACAGTACTGCTTTGCAGGTACAAACCCATGTCAAAAGGGCACTGCAAGTGTGCCTGGCCTTCTGTGGCAAGGAAATGGCACTGCAATACAACCAGGTAGACCTCTAGCGTCAGGGTTATATGCGAGGGGATGACATCCCCCTCTCCTAGGCACAGCCCTAAACCCCTACAGGTATGGCAGTATCTCTCCAAACAGGGCCAACAACAGGTAACGAGCTAGCTAATACGCTCTATCGGGCCATCTTACCCACTGTCCAACAACACGACGAGGTAGAAGCCATCACACGGCGCATACTGCAGGATGTCTTTCACTACGACACAACCGATAGGTTGCTCGGCCGTACCCTATACATTACACCAGCGCAGCAGCGGTGGTTAGCAGAGGCCATCCAGCGTCTGCAGCAGCATGAACCTGTCCAATATATATTGGGGCAGGCCCCTTTCTTAGGTAGAGACTTTACAGTCAGCCCAGCTGTCTTGATACCACGCCCTGAAACAGAGGCATGGGTTGACCACATTAGCCAACACCATACCCAAACAGGACTATCTATTTTAGACATCGGGACAGGCAGTGGGTGCATAGCGATTACGCTCCAGAAAGCCTTGGATACAGTACGTGTAGATGCGTTGGACATCAGCTGGCCTGTTTTGAACATCGCCTTAGGCAATGCGCGCCGATGGGGAGCACGCATACAGGGTATCCAAGCTGATATTTTTCAGTATGTACCTACGCAGAGGTGGGATATCATAGTGAGCAACCCACCTTATGTCAGGCTATCTGAGAAAGACAGTATGGCACAGACCGTGTGGGCTTACGAACCGGGCCAAGCGCTCTTTGTCCCGGATGAGGACCCGCTGATTTTTTACAAGCGCATCATAGCCCTAGCCCGGTCGCATTTGAACCCTCAGGGGGCCATCTATTTAGAGATTAATGAGGCTTTCGGACAGCCCGTACAGGCGTTGTTGGGGGAAGCTGGTTTACAAGACGTACATTTGTATCAGGATCTGCAGGGCAAAGACAGATGGGTGTCGGGTGTGGTAGAAGATACACAACTGGCACATAGAGCTGTCGCTGTATGAAAGCCAGTGTCAAGGCATGCCAGAAGAGCTATCGGTCAAGGTAAAGATATGCGATCGGGCCTACCCTATGAAGGTACCTACAGACAAGGAAGCCTGCGTGCGACAAGCTGGGAAAATGATCAATAGCCAGGTAGAAGCTTACAAACGTAAATTTGATATACATGATCCGCAAGATTTGCTAGCCATGGTAGCGTTCGACTGTCTAGTAGATAACCTCACACACAAGGAGGGTATGCAGACAACCGAAGATCAGCTTTTGGCCAGCGTTGAGCGGCTGGTACGCTTGGTAACACCTGCTGCAGGGAGTGGCGAGGGGCAGGGCCAAGGAGTATAGGCTATGCCAAAGGATACAGGCATTAGGAACGGTTGCGTGCGTGTATTTTTCACCTTAGTTTTGCAACCGGATAACATTTAGATACAATCATGATTGAGGTACGTCTCAAAGACAGCGAACCCATAGAAAAAGCCCTAAAGCGGTTTAAAAAGAGAGTAGACCAAGCCCGCATACTTAGGCAAGTTAAAGAGCGAAGGTACTACACCAAAGCAACTACGAAACGTAGAGATGCCAAGCTGAAAGCCATCTATAAGCAGCGGATGCATGCGCGATCTTTGCAGTAACGAGGGCACGCCAGACGGGAATACACCTGATATACCCCCTGTAGTCACTCGCTTTATTGACTATATCACCTGCGAAAGACGATTGAGCACGCATACAGTTTGTGCCTATCGTACCGATCTAAACCAGTTTCTCCAGTACCTCCGACGGGATTGGGCATCTTGTCAGCTAGAGCAAGCCGACCGTAAGGCCCTCCGCGCCTGGATTGTAGATTTAGCCTCTCAGGAACTATCTAACCGCTCTATAAACCGCAAAATAGCTTCCCTCAAAGCCTTCTACGCATTCTTACAGGTCCACCAGGGAGATCGAAATACCAACCCGGCGGATCGGCTTAAGATGCTCAAGGTGCAGAAATCGTTACCGACTTTCGTGCGCAGCAACGAGCTCCTCACCCTTTTAGATCACCATACATTTCCAGATACTTTCCAGGGATGGCGTGACAAGCTGATATTAGAATTGCTCTATGGCACGGGCATACGTTTAGCCGAATTGCTTCACTTACGGGATGCGGATATTAGTCAAGACCATACCCTCAAGGTTTTGGGCAAAGGTAATAGAGAACGGATTGTCCCCTTCCCCAAACAGCTTATGGGCATTATTGAAGCCTACAGGACGCACCGAGACCGCGTTATTCCGCATACCCAACCTTTTCTTTTGGTACGCAACAATGGGGGCCCTGCCTATCCCACGATGGTGTACAAAGTTGTCCAGAAGTACTTACGTACCTACACGCATGTAGATAAGCAGAGCCCACACGTCCTTAGGCACACTTTTGCCACGCATTTGATGCACAATGGAGCAGATTTACATGCTGTCAAGGAGCTACTGGGGCATAAAAGCTTAGCGGCCACACAGCTTTACACACACAGTTCTTTGCGAGAGTTGAAACAGGTATTTACCCAAGCCCATCCTAGGGCTTAGCAGGGAGTAGGTTTACCAACCATGAGCAAGCTACGGGTAGCTATCAATGGATTTGGGCGCATAGGTAGACTCAGTTTGCGTACCTTGCTTGCCAACGACCAGGTAGAGGTTAGGGCCATTAACGACCTAGGCAGCCCCGCTACACTAGCGCATTTATTCAAGTACGACTCGAACTATGGCTGCTTTCCAGATACCGTAGACAGTACAGAGACACATATGGTCATTGCAGACCATCGGTTACCTATGTATGCGTTAGCGGATCCTGAAAATCTTCCTTGGGGCGCCTTACAGATCGATACCGTCATAGAGACCACGGGTAAATTTACGGATGAAGCTGGGGCGAGTAAGCATTTGCGGGCAGGTGCCAAACGGGTAGTGATTGCTGCGCCGGCCCAAGGGGATATACCGACTATCGTATGGGGCATTAACGAACACAGTCTATGCAGGGATGCGCCGATAGTATCTAATGGCTCTTGCACTACCCAATGCTTAGCACCTATGGCCCAGGTACTCGATGCACATTTTGGCATCCAGGCGGCTTACATCAACACCATTCATGCCTACACAGCGGATCAGAAGCTACACGATGCTGTTCATAAAGATTTACGCAGGGCACGGGCGGCCACGCGGTCCATCATTCCCACCAGTACGGGGGCGGCAAGGGCCTTAGGCCAGGTATTACCGCAGCTACAAGGGAAGATACAGGGTATGGCCTTGCGGGTGCCTGTAGCCACGGGGTCGATTACGGATTTGACAGTCTTGACACAGCGGCTGGCTACGTCGGGTGCTATTAATGAGGCTATGCATCAGGCGGCGTCGGGTAAGCTCCAGGGGGTGTTGGATTATACCGAGGATCCGATTGTCTCTGTAGATGTGTTAGGCAATCCACATGCTTGCATTTTTGACGCAAATTTGACGCAGGTGCAAGGGAATTTGGTCAAGGTGATGGGTTGGTATGATAATGAGGCGGGTTATGCGCAGCGCCTGGTGGATTTGGTAGTTAGGTTGGGGGTTGTGAGGTAGCCCGCACTACGCTATCCACCCCGCACCTTAAGCTCTCCGTCTTGGAAAATACCGCTAAACAAATTTTGGACAATCGCTGCAAAAAGACACCTAACAGGATCCTGAGAAGGACCTCTATTGTACTTTACCCATACGCAACAAGCCCTTTTGCGCTTTTCATGGGCTTTGCTTAGGTTTGGGATGTCAGAATTGGACAGTCATTTTGGCCCATTAGCAAGATCCTACGAGGTATGCACCACTAGGTACAACCCAGTGACTTACAGCTGCAAAATTGCCTATATTTAAAGTAAATAACCAGAAAACAATCCAGATATGCCAACGCAACCTAGCCAGTCAATAGAACCTATATTGCAAGAAAATAAGAACAGATTCGTACTGTTCCCCATACAACATAAGGACATTTGGGAGTTCTACAAGAAGGCCGAAGCTAGCTTCTGGACCGCTGAAGAAATAGACCTAAGCCAAGACCTGAAAGACTGGACCAGCTTGAATGACGGAGAACGTCACTTTATCTCTCACGTGCTGGCTTTCTTCGCAGCTAGCGATGGTATAGTCAATGAAAACCTGGCCGAGAACTTCGTGGCAGAGGTACAGTATACAGAGGCTAAGTTCTTCTACGGCTTCCAGATCGCTGTGGAAAATATCCATTCGGAAACCTACTCCCTGCTCATCGACACGTATATCAAAGACCCCCAAGAACGGGATCGCCTCTTCAATGCTATCGAGACGCTGGACTGCGTCAAGCAAAAAGCAGATTGGGCCCTACGCTGGGTCGAGAATGCTAGCTTTAGCGAACGCCTCATCGCATTTGCAGCGGTGGAAGGCATATTTTTCTCAGGAAGCTTCTGCGCCATTTTCTGGCTGAAGAAGCGAGGACTAATGCCCGGTTTGACCTTCTCTAACGAGCTCATATCGCGCGATGAAGGATTGCATTGCGACTTCGCCTGCCTACTCTATGCTAAGCACCTCCAGCAGCGGCTGCCCGAAGACAGAGTAAAGGAAATCATTATGGATGCAGTAGCCATTGAGAAAGCATTCGTTACGGATGCACTCCCTGTGAGGCTGATTGGGATGAATGCTGAATTGATGAGCCAGTATATCGAGTTTGTGGCGGATAGGCTACTCGTAGAGCTGGGTTGCACCAAAGTGTATCATGCTACGAACCCATTCGATTTCATGGAGATGATCTCCCTGCAGGGCAAGACCAATTTCTTTGAGAAACGTGTGGCAGAGTATCAAAAAGCGGGTGTTATGAATACGGATCCGCAGAAAGACAAGTCCAAGTTCTCACTAACGGAAGATTTCTAACGAGTCGTTATTTATGGTAGTTGTAAAGCGTGATGGGAGATATGAGTCGGTCAAATTTGATAAAATTACGGCTAGAATTGACCGACTCTGCTATGGTCTAGATAACACTTATATAGATCCGGTAGATATTGCTAAAAAAGTAATTGCAGGGATCTACGACGGGGTCAGTACCGTGGCGCTGGATAACCTAGCGGCTGAAACGGCCGCTAGCATGGCCACACAGCACCCCGATTACACCATTTTAGCCGCGCGTATAGCTGTTTCTAGCCTACATAAGGTTACGAGTGCTTCGTTTTCGAGTACCATAAAGCGGCTGTACACCTACATAGATCCCAAAACAGGAGAAAATGCCTCGCTGATCGATAAAGAGGTCTATAAGGTCATCCGGGAACATGCGGCACTGCTAGACGCAGCCATTGTATACGACCGGGACTATACCTATGACTATTTCGGATTTAAGACCCTAGAGCGGGCCTACCTGCTGAAAATGTATGGCAAAGTCGTCGAACGCCCCCAACATATGCTCATGCGCGTGGCCGTGGGTATTCACAAAGATGACATCCCAACGGCTATAGAGACGTACCACCTAATCGCTGAGAAATGGTTTACGCACGCTACACCTACCCTATTTAACGCCGGCACCCCCAAGCCGCAGCTATCCTCTTGCTTCCTACTCACGATGAAAGAAGATAGCATAGCAGGTATTTACGACACGCTCAAGCAATGCGCCCAGATATCGCAGTCGGCAGGGGGTATTGGCCTGAGTGTACACAACATCCGAGCTACCGGCTCCTACATTAAGGGTACCAACGGCGTCTCTAACGGTATCATACCCATGCTTCGCAATTTCGATATGACGGCACGCTATGTAGACCAAGGCGGGGGGAAACGCAAGGGTAGCTTTGCGATCTACCTAGAGCCCTGGCATGCTGATATCTTCGGATTTCTCGATCTAAAAAAGAATCATGGTAAAGAAGAATTGCGGGCCCGCGATCTATTTTACGCACTTTGGGTACCTGATTTATTTATGCGGCGGGTAGAAAATGATGAACCATGGTCGCTCTTCTGCCCGAAAGAAGCTCCCGGCTTGGCAGATTGCCATGGAGAGGCGTTTGAGCGACTTTACCAGAAGTACGAACGGGAAGGCAAGGCACGGTCCACAGTCAAGGCCCAAGAGCTGTGGTTTGCCATTTTAGAGGCACAGATTGAAACGGGGACCCCCTATATGCTGTATAAAGACGCCGCCAACCGGAAATCGAACCAGCAGAATTTGGGAACTATCAAGTCGAGCAACCTATGCACCGAGATCGTCGAATATACGTCCCCAGACGAGGTAGCCGTATGTAACCTGGCTTCCATTTCCCTACCCAAGTTTATTGACGAGAAGGGTCAGTTTGATCATCAAAAGCTCTACGAGATTACCTATACGGTGACGAAAAACCTGAACAAGATCATCGATATCAACTACTATCCTGTGCAGGAAGCCAAAACCTCTAACCTACGGCATCGGCCCATCGGGATCGGTGTGCAAGGGCTCGCCGATACATTTCTCCTTTTGCGCATGCCTTTCGATTCGGCAGCTGCCCGAGAGCTCAATAGAGACATCTTTGAGACCCTCTATTTCGCCGCCATGACTGCTTCGAAAGATCTGGCCAAAGCACACGAACCCTATGAGACTTTCCAGGGATCTCCTGTATCCAAGGGCATATTTCAGTTCGATATGTGGGATGTACAACCGACTTCGCGCAGGTGGGATTGGGAAAGGCTGCGCTACGAAGTTCAGGTATACGGCGTGCGTAATTCGCTACTGCTAGCACCTATGCCCACCGCCTCTACTTCACAAATATTAGGCAATAATGAGTGCTTTGAGCCCTACACCACCAACATATACACGCGCCGGGTATTATCAGGCGAATTTATCGTTGTCAATAAACACCTCCTGAAAGACTTGATAGCGCTGGGCTTGTGGAATGAGTCTATGAAGAATGCACTCATAGCTGCCAATGGATCTATACAGTCGCTGGCAGGCATTCCATCCCACATTAAGGAGCTGTATCGGACTGTGTGGGAAATTCCGCAAAAGGCCATCATTGACATGGCAGCTGATCGAGGGGCTTACATATGCCAGAGCCAGAGCTTGAATATCCACCTGAAAGATGCTAGCTTCCCTAAACTCACTTCCATGCATTTTTATGCTTGGAAACAAGGGCTCAAAACGGGTATGTACTATCTGAGAACACAGGCTGCAGCTGACGCCATTAAATTTACGGTACAGAAACAGCAGACACAGACGCCAACCCTAGGAGAAGATGTGCCGGTAGCCCATGCAGAGCAAACTGACAGCATGGGTATACAGGATCATGCACCGGAATGTGTTGCCTGTAGTGCCTAAGCTGGATACATAACCAAGGGGTATATCTAGGCGTTGTCATAGACTGTGCGCCAAGATGACAACATTGAACATAATAAACTTACAACAGATCATTTTCAAGCTACTATGCGTATTCCTTTTTACAAATACCAGGGTGCGGGCAATGACTTTATCATACTAACTGATGATGCCTGCCCAAAACAATCACTAGGTGCGGAGCTAATTGCCGACTTATGCGACCGTAGATATGGCATTGGCGCGGACGGGCTCATACACATTGCGTCGCACGATCAGTATGATTTTGTCATGGACTACTACAATGCAGATGGCAGCGAAGCCTTTTGCGGCAATGGAAGTCGGTGCGCTGTGGATTGGGCAGTACGCCAAAATAGGGTAGATAAGGCCGCCCGTGAGGTGCATTTCCTAGCCGCAGATGGACCCCATCAGGCCTTTTTTGAAAAGGATTGGGTGTATGTAAAGATGCAGGACGTCGTGGGTATACGACAGGAGCTGCATGGATATTTTCTCAACACAGGTGCTCCACACTTTGTGCAGATTGTAGAAAATGTTGAGGAAATAGACGTACAAGGCTTGGGAAGCTTTCTCCGGCACAGCAAGGCATTTGAAGAAGGTGCCAATATCAACTTCATAATGATACGAGGATATAACCGCATCAACCTGCGGACCTATGAAAAAGGTGTGGAGCGTGAAACCTATGCATGCGGCACAGGTGCTGTAGCTGCCGCCTTGGTAGGCACCTTGTATGGGTACACAAGTCCTGTACATGTATCTACACAAGGGGGTAGATTACAAGTTCGCTTTGTAGCAGGTACTGAAGGCTTTCAAGACATTTATCTAGGCGGCCCTGTGGCAAAGGTATTTGAAGGCACCATTGATGCAACGGCCCTAGATAGCCAGCCAACCGACGTATTCATGTAGCATTATAACCTTTCAGCAAAACATGTTCAAACTATTCAGCCAGCTATTTGAAACCAAGTCTACGCGCGACTTAAAGAAACTCAAGCCGTATCTGTCGAAGATTCATGCAGCCACTGAGCAGCTACAGTGCTTGAGCCACGATGCATTGCGCCAGCAGACCCAGGACATCCGAAAGCACATCCAAGATCAGCTGCAGCCCATGGCTAGCCACATAGAAACCCAAAAGCAGCATGTGGCTACAGACACCAGCTTGAGCCTAGAAGCCATAAAAAGCGCGTACAGTCAGATCGAAAAGCTGCAAAAAGAATATAACCAGCAGCTAGCGACCGTGTTGGAAGAAGTATTGCCTACCGTTTTCGCGCTAGTCAAAGAAACGGCCAGACGTTTTCAGGAAAACCAGCAGCTCGTGGTGACGGCCACAGCATATGATAAAATGTTGGCTGAGGTACATGCCCATGTGCAGCTATCTGGTACGCAAGCCCTATGGCGCAACCAGTGGGAAGTAGTCGGTCGATCCATGACCTGGGATATGGTCCACTACGATGAGCAGTTGATAGGCGGTATCATCCTACACCAAGGCAAAATTGCGGAAATGGCCACAGGAGAGGGAAAAACATTGGTCGCCACGCTCCCCGCTTTTCTGAATGCATTAGCAGGTCATGGTGTCCATATTGTCACCGTCAATGACTACCTAGCCAAGCGAGATAAAGCTTGGATGGGGCCTATTTATGAGTTTCATGGGCTGCAGGTAGCCTGTATTGATGCTCATCTCCCCAACACCCCAGGCCGGCGCATGGCCTATCAGGCTGATATTACCTACGGTACCAATAATGAATTTGGGTTTGACTATCTCCGGGACAATATGGCTACACAGATGGAAGATCTCGTACATCGGAGCCATCATTTTGCGATCGTAGATGAGGTAGACTCTGTGCTGATTGACGATGCCAGGACCCCGCTTATCATTTCCGGACCTGTAGAAGAGAGTGATGAACAAGCTTACCAAACATTAAACCCACGTGTTCAAAAACTGTACGAAGCCCAGAAGCAATTAGTAACGCAGTATCTGCAAGAAGCCAAGCGTCAAATACAGGCGGGTCAAACGCAAGAAGGCGGACTCGCCCTCTTCAGGGCTTATCGGGGCCTCCCTAAGTACAAGCCCCTGATCAAGTACTTGAGCGAACAGGGTATTAAGCAATTGCTACACCAAACCGAAGGGTATTATATCCAAGACAACTCCCGGATGATGCCTGAGGCCGATGAACCCCTGCTCTTCACCATAGACGAGCAGCGCAACACCATAGAGCTGACCGAAAAAGGCATAGATCATATCACACAACAAGGCGAAGACGCTCAGTTTTTCGTCTTGCCTGACGTCGGTTTCTCCATAGCCCAGGTAGAGAACGACCCACACCTCAGTGAAGAGGACAAGCGTAGCCAGAAAGAAGCCCTCACCCAAGATTATAACGTCAAGTCCCAGCGGATTCATGCTATCCATCAGCTGCTGAAGGCCTATACACTCTTTGAGCAAGATGTGGACTACATCGTGTCGGACAGCAAAATCAAGATTGTCGATGAGCAGACGGGCAGGGTCTTAGCAGGTCGTCGCTACGCCAACGGGTTGCACCAAGCGCTAGAAGCAAAGGAAGCAGTCCCCATCGAAAAAGCTTCCCAAACCTATGCCACCATTACACTGCAAAATTACTTCCGTATGTATCACAAGCTAGCAGGTATGACAGGCACAGCTGTGACAGAAGCCGCTGAGTTTTGGGACATCTATAAGCTCGATGTGGTCGTAACACCTACCCATAAGCCCGTCATTAGAGCAGACAAAGACGACAAGATATACAAGACCGCACGGGAGAAGTTCAACGCAGTCATCGAAGAAATCACAGACCTCCAACAGCAGGGTCGGCCGGTACTGGTAGGTACCACCTCCGTCGAAATCTCTGAACTTGTCAGCAAGATGCTCAGCTTGCGCAAAATAAATCACCAGGTGTTGAACGCTAAACATCATCAGCGCGAAGCTACCATTGTAGCGGAGGCTGGTAAAGCAGGCGCTGTAACCATTGCCACCAACATGGCCGGCAGGGGTACAGACATCAAGCTGACGCCAGAAGCGCGGGCAGCGGGTGGGTTAGCCATTGTAGGCACAGAGCGACACGAATCCAGAAGGGTAGATAGGCAGCTCCGGGGCAGATCAGGTCGGCAGGGAGATGTAGGTTCCTCACAGTTTTTCGTATCGCTAGAAGACACCCTGATGCGTCTCTTTGTCTCAGACAGGATTGCCAGGCTTATGGATAAGATCGGGCTCCAAGAGGGGGAAGTTATCCAACATAGCATGGTCACTAAGTCAATAGAGCGGGCGCAGAAGAAGGTAGAGCAAAATAATTATGCCATTCGGAAGCGGCTGCTGGAGTATGACAATGAGATTAATAAGCAGCGCGAATTGGTTTACCAAAGGAGAAAGGACGCCTTATTTGAGAAAAACATACACCCGAATGTCATGAATGTGCTCTATAATGTGGCTCAAGACTTAGCCAATTCCATACAGCAGAGCGACAACTACGACGCCTTGAAGACCACCTTGTGCGATGACTTTGGCATAGAGGATCTCCCCCTGTCAATAGATGCATTCAAGCACAAGTCAGCAACAGAAAAGACACAGCTCATCTATAAAACCCTTTGGCAAGCTTATCAAGCTAAAAGAGAGCTACTGCATAGGCAAAGCGAAGACGTACTACAGGGTATAGTGGGGGCGAAGCCCTCCAGAAAGGCTACGTACGCGGTGTTTGGCTTTACAGATGCGAAACGGGTACTTGAAATTGGGACTGTGATTGGAGAGGATATGCACATCCCAGAAGTGGCATTGGCGGCAGGCCTGGTCAAGGCAGCTATGCTGACCTTTGTTGATCAGCACTGGCAGGTTCATTTGCGGCACATGGATGAACTGAGACAATCTGTACAAAATGCGGTCTATGAGCAGAAAGATCCGCTTTTGGTTTACAAATTCGAGGCCTATTCGCTCTTTAGGCAATTTAGCCAAACAGTGAATTACGCCATAGGAAGCTATCTGTTGAAAGCCTTACTGACAGGTTGCAAGCTTCGTGAAGTCGAGGCTCCAGTTTCTATATATGACAGCCCTGCAGTGCAACGTCGCTTACTGAATCTATCCTACAGCAACCAAGCCCGTGAGGAAGATGGTGCCAAAGAGCATCCGGTACAATCCAAAAAGATAGCAGGTAGAAATCAGCGGGTGACAGTCAAGTATCCAGACGGACGGGTAATAGAAAATGTGAAGTTTAAAAATGTGGCGCAGGACATAGAACAGGAGCGCTGTATGCTTGTAACAGGAGCGTAGCCAGGGGCTACTGTTACAAGCAACCAGTATGACTATATAATGCAAAACAGTGGCACTACTTTAACAAATGCCAACCCGAGGGTGTATACGGGTGTGGATACCTTCGATGAGTTACGAATAGATAGCGACGTATTCGTAGACAAGAGCCTGTTTATTCAAGAGTTCTTGGAGGGAAGTGCTGGTAAAGTCACACTCATTACCCGCCCTCGGCGTTGGGGCAAGACTATGAATATGGACATGCTCAAACGTTTCTTAGCTATTGAGACAGACGAGTGGGGAAATCCTATACCGCGAGAGCAATGCCGCAATCACAAACTTTTTGCCGGGGGAGAGGTAGCATTGGAGTTTGAGGAAAGCAAGATGCTGAAGCCCCTGAAGATTACTAACTATCCAGCCTTGATGAAACGCCAAGGCCAATGCCCCGTCATTAGCATAGGATTTAAGGACGTAACGGGTAGCTCTTATGAAACGATCGAGATAAAGATCAAAAGCCAGATCGGTAGGCTCTACAGGGATTATAGTTATCTGAAGAAATACCTGAGCGATGACGA
>JBCBRR010000013.1:0-17899 GCA_039819605.1 Bacteroidota bacterium
ACGGACCTGACAAAAAAGTTTAATAGAAGATTGTTTTGGTATTTCTCCAGCTAGGGTAACATAGCCAGCCGATAGCATCAGGGACCAGAACTTGAGGTTGCGATCCATATCCAGCATATTAATGTAGGGACTGATCTTGACCTCGATGGTATCTTCCGTTAAGAGTTGTTCAACTTGCTGGACTAAATCACCACTGTCTTTCAGAAGATTTCTGAGTAAGGTGTCACTACCCGTGCTTACCCAGTAAGGTGCTAGCGTGCCCCCCTCGCTAATACAGGACATGATGGACCAAGGGTTATAGATAGTGATGCCCCCGATGGTATAGCCATTGTACCAAGCCTTTATGTCTTCTGGATCAGGGGCAGGTACTTCGATCAGTTCCCTGACATGCGGCTGCTCAAAAAGATGATTTACTTCTGCATCAGTGAAACCAAAGTGCTCAGCGTAGCGCTTATCCAGCAGAGAGTACTCTTTGAAGTTATTAATCCCGGAAAACAAGTCAGCTTTGGCTATTCTGAGAATCCCTGTCATGATCCCTTTCTCAAGGTAGAGGTTATCCTTAAAGCAATCTCCCAAAAGGCCGCGCATAAAAATGAGCACTTGTTCATAAAGTGCAGGCTGGAGAAAAGTGTTATTAAGCGGAGCGTCATATTCGTCGAGCAGGACAAAGACTCTTTGACCATGATATTCATAGAGGAGCTCAGACAAAAAGTATAAAGACTTTTGAAGCATAGCTAGGTTCGCTTCCCCTCTACGTACATCAGAGAAATACTCAGCTTCAGCAATGAAATTTTCTCTCTTTTCTGGCGAGTTCAACCAGTCAATCAAGTACACATGCTTCTTGTAGAGCGCAGCGAATGTGTCTTTGAATTTCTGCTCAATAGTCTGTATGTCACCGCCTACTACGCCCTTGAGATTCAGAGAGATCACGGGCCACTTACCCTGATGGCTAACGATGAGCTCAGGATACTCTTTCCCGATGTTCAGGTTATCAAATAGACCTGGATGGGGATTTATGGTTTCAAGCTCACAGGTGGTCTCGTTTTCCCTAACCTCACAGCGGAGGAAGTTGTAGAGCATGCTCATGTTGAGCGTTTTACCCCACCTTCTGGGACGTGTGATGAGTAAGGCTTTGATACCAACACCCGTGAGAAGATCTTTGATCAGAAGCGTTTTGTCAACAAATACGTCTCCTGATACCAGCTCTATAAAATCTCCAGTACCTATATTCAAGCTGCTTTGAGCCAACTCTACTCTGTTCCTCTGGTTTGCCGGATCACAAAAGCATGTCATGTTAGTCGCCTTCTTAATAAATCGTTGTCTGCCCAAGTATGGGCATGGCCTAGCAGCTTCGATTTTTCTGTTGTGTGCCCCATGCGTGTGTGTAGTCAGTCCGTATACACTGGGTGCTCCACCTTGTAGTCCCTGCCTACCTAGGTACACAAATTTACTGAATGCTTCACCTGCTCTCGTACGTACTACACACACATGCCGTTGCACATACTCATCCGATCTATGCTGCAGATCTGATAAGAATTGTCCTACATCGCCATGGCCCTCACAAATTACAGGCAAGACTTCTGCCCGGGAAAAGCCACCTATTTGTTCTGCAACTGTAGCCTCCCACATACCTTCTTGGCACGTGAAATGTAATCGATGACCTTCTCGATCCAGAAAAACAGCGCCAGCTGTCTGTGGTGCTTCAGCTGATTTTACTGCCTTCTGAGAGATTTCATGTGATGGGGTATAGCAGCTTTGTATTACTACACACAAGAGTAATATTTTGTTCATGTATGGGCTACTTGGGTTTTGCATAGGTTATTCTGGGGTCTGGCTTTGTGGATTGGCTCAAATCTAGAGATTATGCCTGAATTAATGCGAACCACCTCCAACCGCCCCCTCTTGCCCTTTCGAATCTGACCCCTCATAGGCTATGGCCGAACGCATCTGCGTATCCGCTTTCATATTCTGCAACCTATAGTAATCCATCACCCCTACATGACCACTCTGTAAGGCCTGCGCCATAGCCTTGGGTACCTCCGCCTCAGCCAAAATCACCTGAGCCCTGGCCTCTTGAGATCGGGCTTTCATCTCCTGCTCTACAGCTACAGCCATGGCCCTGCGCTCCTCAGCTTTGGCCTCCGCTACCCGTAAATCCGCATTGGCTTGATCAATCTGTAACTTGGCCCCAATGTTCTCCCCTACATTAACATCCGCAATGTCAATGGAAAGAATCTCAAAAGCTGTACCATGGTCCAAGCCACGCTCTAGCACCAGCTGCGAGATTTGCTCAGGATTGGCTAGAACTTCTTTATGCGTCTGGGCAGACCCAATGGAAGTCACAATGCCCTCCCCTACACGAGCTAAAATGGTATCCTCACCTGCACCCCCTACCAACTGCTGAATGTTCGCGCGTACGGTCACGCGAGCCTGAGCAACAAGCTGAATGCCGTCATCTGCCACAGCAGCTACGGAAGGGGTGTTGATGACTTTTGGATTGACGGAGATCTGTACGGCTTCAAACACATCTCTGCCGGCTAGATCAATGGCCGTAGCCTGCTTGAAACTGAGTTGAATGTTGGCCTTGTCTGCCGATATGAGTGCTCGGATGACAGAAGGTACATTCCCGCCTGCTAAATAGTGCGTTTCAATCTCAGAAGTGGTTACACGGAGGCCCGCTTTGGTAGCTGTAATGAGCGACTCTACAATGATGCGCGGCGGCACTTTGCGGATACGCATGAATATGAGCTCTAGAAGCCCTACACGTACACTAGAAAATAGGGCAGTTATCCACAGATTTACAGGTACAAAGTAGAAGAATAGCCCTACGCCGAGGGGAGCTACCCCCAGTATGAGCCAGAAAAGAATGAGATATGTCATAGTGTGTTGCTTTTGGTCAATATTAATCAGCTAGGCCTAAACCAGCATCCATGGTCGGGATGGCGGGATTTGAACCCACGACCTCTCGTACCCTAAACGAGTGCGCTAACCGGGCTGCGCCACATCCCGCAATGCATCAAAACTAGCAAAAAGTGCGCAAGACCCGTCATACTTCAACTTATCTCGAGGCTATAGGGCAGACGAGCTTGTATGCCCCGCATGGCAGACAATTCGTGGAGTGTGCCCGCATAGGGATGTAGGGCAGACACACGGCGGCATAGCATCTGATACAGTATAGTGGCAGACCAGACATCCCATAGCTCTCCTAGCCAGGTTTCGGGTTTGGGCCAGTACGAAACTGTATAGGTATCGGTTATGCCCGCTAGCGAGGCTGCTTGGGCAATGGCTTCTTCTAGCCCGCCTAGCTGATCCACCAGCCCATGCGCTTGGGCCAATACACCCGGCCAAACCCTGCCTCCGGCCACAGCAGCTATGGCTTCGATGGGCTTAGATCTGCCAGTAGCTACACGCTCCAAAAAGGTACGGTAGGTGCTATCGACACTGCGCTGTATGAGCCCCGCCTCGTACGTATTCAGGGCCCTGTAGCCACTAAATAAATCTGCAGAGGGAGCAGTCTTGACCCCATCTAGCGTGATGCCCAACTTGTTTTTAAGCAACGCATGGGAGCTGAAATAAAGCCCAAAAACGCCTATGGAGCCCGTCAGCGTAACCGCATGCGCCACGATATGGTGGCAGGCAGAGGCTAGGTAATATCCGCCCGAAGCAGCGACATCAGCCATAGAGGCTACGAGCGGTTTGCAATCGCGGGTACGCATCAGCGCTTCCCAAAGGGTGTCTGCAATCAAGGCACTGCCCCCGGGAGAGTTGATCCGGATAACGATGGCTTTTACATCTGGGTCTTGCTTGAGGCTGTTTAGGTTTTTTACGAAAGATTTGCTGCCAATCCGGAGCGGTACGGTGGTGTCATCTGTCAAGGGGCCCGCAGCTACTAAAACAGCGATTTGGGGGGTGGAAGGCTTGGGATGAGGTCGTTTTATTTTAGCATATTTGCTAAATCGGATGTAGCTTATGGAGGCATCTTCGTCTAGGGATAGCTTATTTCTCAGGAGGGTCTCGACACCCTCAGCGTAGGCTATGTGGGTAATGAGCTGAGCTCTATGGGCTTCTTCGGCAGACATGATGGGCCATTTGTGCGATATTTTGCGCAGGGACCTAGGTGACACACACCTAGCAGCAGCGATGGCATCGATCAAGTGGTTGTAGACAGTGTTCAACATTACCTGGTACTGCCTTTTGTTAGCTGGGCTCATGGTATGACTGGTAAAAGGCTCTACAGCACTTTTGTAGGGGCCTGCCCGGAATATCTGCGGTGTGATCTCGAGTTTGTCTAATAAGCCTTTGTAGAAGAGCACTTGCAAGCTGAGCCCATTGAATACAAAATGGCCAGCAGGGTGCATCACAATTTCATCAGCTAGGGAGGTCAGATAATAAGTCTGTTGCATATACGCTTGGCCATAGGCTGTGATAAACTTCCCAGTCTCTTTAAAGGCGGCTAAGGTTTCGCGTATTTCAGCTAGGCTGCTCCAACCTGCGGAGAGCTGATAGCCTACTTCCAAATAAATACCCCGGATATGACGATCTTCTTGCGCATCCCGAATCGCCTTCTTTAGCGTTACCAAGTCTATGAAATCCTGATCACCTGGACGCGGACTGTGGACATACTCCACAAGGTTGCCGGCAAGTTTGATGTGCAATACCGTAGGCTTAGTGAGTTTGGCAGGCGACGACTTAACGGTAAATAGAAGTATACCGGTAAGCAGGGCGGATATCGCAGCAAAGGTCAGTAACATGCTCAAAGCCGTGACAAGTACTTGCCTGAAGAATTTTTTCATGTTTAGCTACCTTAAATTATGAAGGGCAGACGTACTGTGTCGCATATAACTTATAGGATCGACCTGACGACCGCAAGACAGCTAGGGACGCTTTGGACAAGTAAGGTACCGCGACTTGTTTTTAATTAGGAAATGCATGAGATCTCGTGAAATCTTCAAGTTAGGGCAAGGTGCTTGCATTTAAAGAACTTTTTACAGAGATTCGCAGGGCTTTTATGGCGAATGGCCTTAAGCAGCATGAACTCAAAAATACATGAATACAACTTGATTACACATGACTACACAAAAAATACAACGCAAAGCGCAGATAATCCTGTTTGGGATACTGCTACAGGGTTGTCAAATCGACCCCTTTGAGGCTATCCGCGAAAACGATATAAAGAGCATCCGTAGCCTACTCGACCAGGACAGCACGTGGGTAAGGCCCATGCACAGAGATAACTGCCCACGGGGCGAACTACCCAAAACTACGCTACTCATAACGGCTACGGAGTTTGGACGGTATGCCATAGCCGATCTACTGCTCAAGCGTGGTGCACCTATTAATGGTCGAAACAATGAAGCTAGGACTGCCCTGCACGCCGCTGCTTGGCGGGGTGACTTAGACATGGTCAAGCTACTTCATAGCGCTGGAGCCGATCTAGAAGCATGGGACGATGATGTTTACACACCTCTGCACAAAGCGGCTAGTAATGGCAAACTTCATATTGTCAGATACTTACATATAAATGGAGCGAACATACAGACCCGAAGCGAGATCGGCACCATGCCCATCCACGATGCTGCAGAAAATGGACATCTGTCGGTCGTACGGTATTGCTGCGATCAAGGTGTCAGCCCAGCGATCCCAGATGAAGATGAGGGTTGGACACCGATACATTATGCTACGATGGGGTCACATGCAGCGGTAGTACAGTATCTGTACAATCGTGGCGCTAGTTGCGAAGCTACTGACGCAGGGGGCTTTACACCCATACATATAGCGGCTTGCATAGGTAAGTTGACTATGATACAACATCTCTACCGAATGGGAGGAAGTATAACAAGAGCTGACCAAGGGGGTAAAACGCCTTTGGATAGAGCTGCTTCAGGCGGATATCTATCTGTAGTCACGTGGCTAGTAAATCATGACGCACCGCTAGAACCCCTAGATGCAAAGGGCTGGACGCCTCTGCATACTGCTGTTTCCCATGGTCATTTGACAACGGTGCAGTATCTGTGCGAATGTGGCGCTAGCCCAGAAATAGCTGACAATTGTGGCTTTACTCCCTTACATATAGCTGCCACGCATGGATATCTAACCATCGTGCAATGTCTCTGTGAGCACGGCGCTAGTAAAGACGTGGTTGACCAAAGAGGCTATACACCCATTAACAGGGCGACGGAAAACGGACATCTATCGGTAGTCATGTGGCTGTCGAGTAATGGGGCTAACTTACATACTCCCAATAAAGCTGGCCAGATGCCCGTGGATGTAGCTATTCGCAAAGGCCATCAAGAAATCGTAAAGTACTTAATGCGCCCCGAAGATAAATAGGGCTTAGATGCGTCTACTGATAAGGGGTACGGGCCGCGATACTTCTGGCAAGGGTTACCTCATCGGTGTATTCTAGCTGACTGCCGATGGCTACGCCACGGGCTATGGTCGTTATTCGTACAGGGTAGGGCTTGAGTTTTTTAGCAATGTAGAAAAGAGTGGTGTCTCCCTCAATGGTAGGACTTAGAGCAAAGATGATTTCTCGTGGCGTTAGGTTCTCTACACGGTGCAGCAATGTATCAATAGTCAGTGACTCAGGCCCAATACCCTCCATAGGTGATATGATCCCCCCCAATACGTGATACAATCCTCGGTACTGCCCCGTGATCTCCACGGCAATGATGTCTTGGATATTCTCCACGACGCAAATGACAGATGGGTCCTTATGCGGGTTGGTACATATACTGCACAGCTCTTGGTCAGCTACATTGTGGCATTGCTGACAGTATTGTATTTCTCTTCGTAATTTTTGCAGCGACGTAGCCAGCTGCTCTGTCTGTGCTTCGTTAGACTTCAGTAAAAACAGGGCTAGGCGCAGGGCTGTCTTTTTACCTATGCCGGGTAAGGCTGATAACGCCTCAACGGCTTCTTCTATGAGTTTAGAAGCGTACGTCATAGGGGCAAGCTGTAGCGCATCACCTGTGTAGGAAGGTTGGGCAACGTATCGATCATGGGGTATGTATGGCTTCCAGTACGGGCAGTGATTTTAACCCCCTAAACGTGTCAACATGTAGCTGATAAAACGCGATGATGCGGTCGGTTAGCTTGCGTACACCGTGCGTACTTGGGCACACAGCTTCTTTATAGGTATGGGTTAGCAGGGCATCTGCCCAGGCCAGTTCTTGTGGGTCCAACCTGGTATATAAGCCGAGGCTAAGCAGTTGCGCCTCCATTTCTCGGGTTTGGCATGCCAAACCCTAGATAATGACAGAGCTGTAACATGAAGTGTAGGTAAAAGAGCGTGCTATCGGTAGTGGTTTCATTGAGAGTAGTCACAGACTCCAATAGAAAGCAGAAGAGGGATTCGTTTTGCACTTCTTCATGCAGTACTTGCGTTAAGAGCTCTGCGAGGAAGGTGGCTACGGCTGCCTTTTTTACATCGCTCAAGATGTGGCTCATGGGCTGATAACATTTGAGCTCAGCAACGTATTGCAGACTGGCTTGCTTTTTATGATATACCACCATATCTAGCGGTGTCAGTGGCTGAAAGAGACCTATGTTGTATTTGGGTTTGCGGGTCCGCACACTCTGAATGAGATAGCTCTGGCGCCCAAAGAGTGCTGTGAAGACACGTACGATAATCGAAGTCTCTCGGTACTTGATATAATGGAGTACAATGCCGCGTGTTTTGTAGTGCATAAGCTGGTATAGATCAGCTACAGGTATGTGATTTTGGCTGCAAATCGATGATCAGCACCGTAAGATGTAGAGGTTCATACGTTTGGCTGGAAAGCACGCGAGACGCGCAGAGATACGTCCAGAAACAAGAGCCTGGGATTTACATTTCTATCTAGGTAGTTGTAGGATGCCTGGAACCAGCTAGCATAGCTTCTGACTTGTGGGTATGTCAGCGAAGTGCTAAAGCGTCTGTTAAAATCTAGCTCTGCTGGCGTAGCCCTATGCAGTGTTTCATGACCAAACCAGGTTATCAAGACACATCTAAGCATATGTAAGGCATATAGGAAGAAGTGCTTTTGCTTTTCTTTGGTCAGCTGCTGATAAGCCTCGGCACGGTCCACAAGGTGAGTTACGTCTTGTTTGTAACACATACGCATCCAAGTAATGAAGGCTTTCAAATCATCGGATCCCTCATCATTAGCTAGGCGCAAGGCTGTGCCTACGTCGCCATCAGCCAGGGCTACGAGGGTATTGATCTGAGGTGCAGACAAGTCACTGTATTGTTGCTGTAGCAGGGAAGCCACTGACGCGTCGCTGAAGGTAGGCACGTATAGGGCATGGGCCCGTGAGCGAATCGTAGTTAGTATTTTGTCAGGGGCAGCACTCACCAACAGAAACAGCGTTTGCTTTGGCGGTTCTTCGAGCACTTTGAGGAGTGTATTGGCTGCCGTGAGGTGTAAATGTTCAGGTAACCAGATCAGTACAATCTTGTAACTACTCTCAACAGGGGTCAAGCTCAGGTAAGGATGTACTTGCCGGGCCTGCTCTGTCAGTATCAGGGGTTGTTTGGCTGTGCTACCGGCATGCAGCATCCAATCTTGCAGATGACCATACGCATGTGTCTGCAAAAAAGAGCGCCAGGCACCGGTAAGGTCAGCACTTGGGGCTTCCTTAGAGGTCTGCTGCGCAGTAGCCATAGGGAAAAGGAACTGAGTATCAGGGTGTATACCTTTATGCATCTTCAGACACGAACGGCACTGGCCACAAGCATCCTCAGGGAGACGGTGCTGACAATGCAGATACGTGGCTACAGCTAGGGCCAAAGCCAGCTGGGCACTCCCTGCAGCCCCCCAGAACAAATAGGCATGTGACACCTGGCCGCGGGTAGCCAGATGCACGAGCCGCTGTTTGATATACTGATGCTCAGGAATGGTTTTAAAATACACGTTTTATAGCTATATTGACTTAAAATCGTTACTGGATTGCTCAAAAAGATAGGTTAAGATTTGGTGATCTGATGCTTGCAATGATCGGCTACGCCGCTGCATCGTGCGGTCAGCTGCCTCTAACGCCTGAGGTAGCGGGTAGCGTTTGTTTTCGCGCAAGGGCTGTGCATAAGTAAACGAGGGTACGAAGGGATCGTGGAAGCCAGCACCCGCTAAGCTAGCACTGACACCTACGACAGTACCTGCATTTAGCATAGTATGAATGCTACATTTGGTGTAATCACCTAGACAAGCGCCACAGAACTGTAGCGAAGTCATGGCCAAATTTTGCTGCAGGTAGTCCCATACTTGGATCGTGCTGTAGTCATTCTTTAGCGTAGCGGTAGTCGTACCGGCCCCTAGATTGCACCATTCTCCCACTACAGTGTGGCCTAGAAATCCATGATGTACTTTGTTGCTGTATCCAAAGATAACCACATGACTTAACTCCCCTCCTACTTTGGCATAAGGACCGACGGTCGTCGCGCTATGTAGATATGTACCAGGATACACTTGCGCACCTGTGCATAAGGCTACGGGCCCTTGCAGGATAGCACCTTCGTGCACGATGGCATCCGCCCCAATATAGATAGGCCCTGCTTCTGCATTTAAGGTAGCCGCTTTTACAGCGGCACTGGGCTCTACAAAGACATGGGCAGGGTTGTAGACCCGGGTGTAGGGGTCTTTTACAGGCGGTGATACTTTAGATGAGCACAGCTGATCCCAATCTTGACAGATTAGCTCGGCATTGTACAAAAAGATATCCCACCTGTTTTGTATGCTACGGATCGATCCTTGAAAATCTACCCGATCTTCAGGCAGTGCATCTTCGTTGAGAAGTACCTGGAGCCTAGCTCGGTCAGCTACAGAAGCTAGCCATGTACTGCCTTGCACAAGCTGCTGATGCGGTTTGAGGCTGCGAATCGCATCTACCAAAGATGGGTTAGGGCACAACGTGCTATTGATGCACACATTTTGATCTGCTGCTACAGTGGGGAACTTGCTGCGCAGATACGGAGCTGTTAGGTAAGAGTAAGTACCCGGCAGGGCGACCTGCCATTTCTCTAGGAGGGTAGTAATACCCAGCCGGGTGTGGGATAGCGGGCGCGTATCCGAAAAAGGGCGTAAGGCTACCCGGTCTTGTGGCCTATCAAAGAGAATGACATTCACGCGCTGGCTTTGGCAAGGAAGAGAACTAACTGGCTGATTGCTTTGCGTACCGTTTTTTGAATTTCTCTACCCTGCCTGCAGTATCTACAAATATCTTCTTGCCCGTGTAGAAAGAATGCGAGGCAGAACTAATCTCCACCTTAGCCAGCGGGTATACCTGATTGTCTTCCCATGTGATGGTCGACTTGGCTTGTATGGTAGAGCGGGTTAAAAATTTAAACCCGCTCGAGGTATCCATAAATACAACGGGTCTATAATCAGGATGAATGCCTTTTTTCATAAGTGCTTGACAAGGTATCGATTTCCAATATATGTCTAGAGGCAGCAGGGAGCTGCATTTTGAATAAGTTGCTTAAAATGCTCTGCCTCTTCACAAGATCTTTCCCATTGTACAGATTTCCCTTCGGTTGGGTGCAGTACCAGCTTTTGCTGACCGGAGCCGTTATGGCCTTGTACAGTAAGCGCGTCTTGATAAAGCCTAGGTACTAGCAGTGAGATGACACACACGTCTTTAGTTGCCCAATAGTAATTCATCATGAACTCCGTAGGAGTGTCTGCCAGAGCTTGCTTAGCAGTTGCGCGAACAGCGTCTTCGCTATCTTGAAGAGCCTGTTGGATAAGCGTGAAGATACCTTCGGTACTAGGCGACTTCTCTGCCAACAAAGCCAGGGATTGGCTAGCAGCTAGGCGAACATCATTTTCATCATGCTGGAGCGAACTTTGGACGATCGAGTAGACAGCAGATACGTCTACGCTTTTCTTCAGTAGCGTCGGCATGGCATTGAGAGCCCCTATGTGCAGATACTTTTCACCTTGCTGGAGCGCATTGTAGACCAAGGGTAAAGCATTGGTTACATCTGCAAGCCGCTCTAGAGTGTCTTGGAAATCTTCCCTGACAATTGTGTGAAAAATATTTTCATTATGCTGTAAAGCTTGTTGCACATGGGGGAATTCATTGGCTTCACTTGGGCATTTTGCTACCAATAGGCGCAATATATCTCGAACAGCATACATAATCATACGGTCAGTATCTGAAAGGACCTGCTGAATAAGTGGTAAAACGACAGATATGGGAGCGCCTTTGTCTACCAAAGCCCGTAATAGATTTACTGCATCTACGCGAACGTAAAGCTCACTGTCTTGGAAGGCTTGTTGTATATAAGAAGCCGCACCTGCTACTTCTACATTGGCTCTTACTAGGGCTTGCATAGCAACTAGTGCAGATCTGCGAATGGTGGGTGAGGCATCATTGAATCCGTCTCGGACATACGGCAAGGCTTGGGAAGCCGCTAAACCCTTATCTACCAAGGTCGGTAGGGCTTCTAGGGCAACGCTGCGAATCAAGTCTTCATCATCTTGGAGGGCTTGTTGCATGGTTGAAAAGACGGCTGACATTGCAGCGCCTTGTTCTAATGCTTGTAGTGCCGCGTGTACAGATATAGCAGATATACCAGAACCTGCTTTTGTATCACCTTGAGAGGCATTTGGGGGGTCAGGTGATACTATCTCTTCTTGAGAGAGTGTGGGTAAAGGTTGCTGCAAAGTGCGGAACTTTTGCAGGTATGTGAGTATACTCGGTAATGCTACCCCTACTTGACGCAATGCGGGTAAGGCTTGCTGGAAAGCTACGAACGCGTAATAACCCCATTCTTGGAAGGCAAGGGAAAAAGTAGGCAAGGTCGTCACTCTTGGACCGCCTTGCCTTGATAGGGCCGTGAGAGCGCTTAGCGCAGTTTCACGGACTTCTCCGTTCCAATCTCTAAGTGCCTGCTGAATCCATGGAAGGATAACCGCTAGCTCTGCACCCTGCTCTACCAATGTGGGCAAGAGTGTTAACGCAGCTTCACGAACAGAATTCTCAGCGTCTTGGCAAGCGTTCTGAACATGTACCAGACATGCTGATGGGGATACACGCCTCACCACCAACAAGGTGTGCAGGGCGTCTAAGGCTGTGGCACGCACACTCCCGACACTATCGCTTAGTGCCTGCTGAATGAATGGCCATATTTCTGAGAGTTCTGTGTTTTTTCGTGACGCAGTCTGTAGTACCTTGACAGCAGCACCGCGAACATCCCAAGCGTTATCCTGGAGCATAGTCTGAATAAGCGTGGAGAGCCCGGGTATTTTTTTATCTTGCTCTATCAGGGTGCAGAAGAGGGTTGATAGAGTCTTGCGAACAGAACAGCTACCATCATGGATAAAGGCTTGGATACCAGGCAGGAGCGACGAGATAGATACTCCTTTACTTGCAATTTCTTGCAAGGATACTAGCCCCGTTCTGCGTACGTCACTGTCCTCGTCTTGAAGGGCAGACTGTATAGGGGTGAGGAGCATTGATGTTTCTGCAACGTCTGCTATAAATATCGGCAAGGCTTCCATAGCAGCTACACGAACGTGGCTGTCGTTGTCCTGGAGAGCCTCCCGAACATGAAGCATGAGCTTGACACCGTATTGTTTACGCACAGCACTCGCCTCTGCCAACAAGCTCAAGAGGGTATGCTGAATTACCTGACTAGGCGCCTCAGACTTTCTGTAATGCCGTAGCCCTTCTTTGAACCATCGTTCTAAAGACTCGTCAATACCTAACCCTTCCAAAGTATCCAGGGTGGTTTTAGGGGCAGATCTGGCTTCCTCTGTTATCAGAAATTCGTTTATCAGACGGAGCTGCAATGTAAGGCGCTGTAACCCCAGTATTTCCTGTGGCATGGACACTAGATTGAGCAGATGCCGTACCGGCAGTTGGGTCTCTTGCATAGCCTCTGTTGCCTGCGATATGTCTTCTACCAGTTCCCTCGCCATAAAGCAAAGGGTGCGGCGGTGGTGTGGCGTATATATGTGCCCTTTCATGAAGTGCGTCAGCATTGCCTGGTCACTTGCGTGATCCGATAGGCATAGCCTAGCCAATCTTCTGCCTGCAAAGTATTCCTGCAAGGCCAAGTAGGGGAACTTATACTGCTGGCCTATTTTCTGCAAAAGCCAACATCTATTGTCGTCCAGCATAGGGGGGAGCTGTCTACCTTCTAATATCTCTTGAACGGCGTCCTTGTCTAGAACCAATGTGTCTTTCTGCAAGCTGGCAAGTGAGAGTTTCTCTAAGGCTTGGAATGTAGCGGCTTTGTCAGTCGCGTCACACATGACAGATGCTGTGCTCTGTGGATCGCCTTGTAGTACCCTCTGGTCCCAAGCCTGGTCGACCAGACTGCGGTATGCAGCATTGGACTCCAATTCTTGCTCAGGATCTGCTAATAATTGGCCAGGGAATCGATCTTGTTGCGCGTCGTCTTGTATTGGGTCTACTACTTGTTGGGCAGGCTGCAGTACTTCTGGCTGCTCTACTGGGACATCTACGCCACAATTTTGCAAAAGCATTGAGATAAGGAGAATGAAGGCCGCAGGCCTTTTTTGGTTTTGAGTTTTCATAAACAAGTCAGGTAAATTTTTGTTACAATTTCTTCTTCCTGCACAAACGATAAACGTGCTATGAGCTAGGGAGCATCCCGGTACTCCCTCTGTATAGATCTAGGATTTCGACAACCTTTTCGGCAGCGACAGGCCGCTAATATGAGAAAGATTTTCTTTTTAAAAAAGTCTAGGGAAGTAAGCCGGCGGTTACTTACAGGATTGGGGTACGCAGCCAACGGGGTAAGGCCTAGATCGGACACTCGTAAAGATAACGCCTAGGTGCCTTTCACCCGCTATGCTCCGCTATTTTCAAGGCTTCTACCATACCGTGCATATCTCCATCCAACATAGCGGGTAGGTTGTGCATGGTATACCCAATACGATGGTCCGTGACACGGCTTTGCGGGAAATTGTATGTACGAATTTTATCTGCCCGATCTCCACTCTTGACCATGGTCTTACGCTCGGCGCCGATCTCTGCTTGCTGTTTTTTCACCTGCTGCTCGTACAGCCGGGCTCGGAGTACTTTCAGAGCCTTGTCCAAGTTCTTCAGCTGCGATTTTTCATCTTGGCAAGACACCACCAGCCCTGTGGGGATATGAGTTAGCCTGACGGCAGAGTAGGTCGTATTAACAGACTGCCCGCCCGGCCCTGAAGAGCAGAAGGTATCTCTGCGGATGTCATTCATATCCAGATCTACTTCCACAGCATCCACCTCAGGCAAGACCACTACACTTGCGGCGGAGGTATGCACACGACCTTGCGTTTCTGTGATGGGCACCCGTTGCACGCGATGCACCCCCGATTCGTACTTCAGGGTAGCATAGACATCCTGCCCTGCGATATTACAAACGATCTCTTTGTAGCCGCCCGTACTGGCCGTGGTAAAATCGATGACCTGCAGCGACCATTTCATCTTCTCGACAAATCGGGCGTACATCCGGAATAGATCTCCGGCAAAGATACCCGCTTCATCGCCTCCAATACCCGCTCTAATTTCCAAAATGACGTTCTTGCCATCATTTGGGTCTTTAGGGCTGAGCATCAGCTTGAGCTGGGCTTCTAGGGGCTGGCGCTGAGTTTCTAAAGTATCTAGCTCTTCCCGAGCCATTTCCCGAAAGGCGGGGTCTTTTTCTGCATGGAGCAATGCCTTAGCACTTTCCGTGTCCCGCAGGACCCGGGCATACTGATCATATACCTCCACAACCCTGGTCAGGTCCTTATACTCCTTGCTTAGGGCTGTATACTGCTTGATATCAGCCATAACCGACGCCTGGGCAAGCAGCTCACCTACCTCGAGATAGCGATTCTTAATGGCTTCTAGCTTATCTAACATGATATGTCAACACGCCTCCAGCTTTACGGATACTGGCCTACAAGATGTATTCACTCACTTCCTTGCGTTTGAGCAGATCGGCCAGGCTTTGGTCTACCAACGCCTTGGTAATATGGATGGGCTCGTCAGGGCCTATTTTATCGGGCACATCAAATAAGAAGCTATTGAGCAGGTGGCTCATAACTGTGTGGAGTCGTCTGGCACCGATGTTCTCTACTTGCTCATTAATGCTAAAGGCAGTGGCGGCAATTTCCTCTAGGGCATCTTCATCAAAACTGAGCTGCACCGCTTCAGCTTCAAACAAGGCTTTGTACTGTTTCGTCAGCGCATTTTTAGGCTCCAGCAAGATTCTATGAAAATCTTCCTTAGTCAGGTTGTCCAATTCTACCCGAATCGGGAACCTACCTTGCAGTTCGGGGATTAGGTCTGAAGGTTTAGATACGTGAAAGGCCCCCGCAGCTATGAACAAAATATGATCTGTATAGATGAGCCCATACTTAGTATTGATGGCACTCCCCTCAACAATGGGCAACAGATCTCGCTGCACCCCTTCGCGGCTCACATCTGGGCCACTACCCCGCTCTGCACTACTACCTGCTATTTTATCTATCTCGTCGATAAAGATAATGCCGGTATACTGAGCCTTGGCGAGTGCTTCTTCTTTCACAACGTCCATATCGATGAGTTTATGGGTTTCTTCAGGCAGGAGCAGCTTTTTAGCTTCGGCGATGGTAACCTTTTTCTTTTTGGTCCTTCTGGGCAATGCACTGTGCAGCATGTCTTGCAGGCTAGCTAGGGAGCTTTCGTCCAGCATCCCCCCACCCAGCATGCCAATGCCCATAGGCTGCACGTGCGATACATTGATTTCTACCTTTCTATCATCCAGCTCGCCATTTTTGAGCTTTTTTCTAAATCGCTCTCGCGTTTGTGCGTTGAGCCTGGTTTCCTCAGTCTGGAGCCCATCCGTCTTACCTCTAGCAAGCTCACTATCTGGAGCCTCCACAGGCGGAATCAAAGCATCCAACAGCAGATCTTCCACTTGTTGCAGGGCTTTGGGACGCACTTCTTGCTCCTTGGCCCTTTTCACCATATTGACGGCTTGCTCCATGAGATCTCTGACCATGCTCTCCACATCGCGGCCCACGTAGCCCACTTCTGTAAATTTAGAAGCCTCTACCTTAACGAAAGGCGCGTCTGCAATTCTAGCTAGCCTACGGGCGATCTCTGTTTTGCCCACGCCCGTAGCCCCGATCATGAGCATGTTATTGGGGGTAATATCTGCCTTTATGTCTGACATAACCTGCATCCTCCGCCACCGATTGCGCAGCGCAATGGCTATGTTGCGTTTGGCGGCTTGCTGCCCAATGATGTATTTATCTAGGGCGTCTACAATTTGCCTAGGGGTTAGTTTGGTGAGGTTGTGTGTCATAATCTTGTGTGTTAACTATCTGCTTGCTAGCGATTTTTCGTGTGTTTATTTGCATTTATGTCTCGCCTATTCATCATTTGTTAGACACCCTGGTTCAGGATCTTAGGTTATGGTCAGCGCATACCCAAGGGGCATGGCTGTGGGGCATTCATTTACCCCAACAACTTGTATAGATCATTAAGCACAGCATACGCCGTGATTAGTGTTAGAATGGCGAGCCCTATTTTCTGAGTAATCTGCAAAAATCGGTCCGATAATGCTTTGCCCACAATCATTTCATAGCCAATGCATACGGCATGGCCCCCATCCAATAACGGAATAGGCAACAGGTTCGTAAAAGCGAGGATCATAGACAGGCAGGCTACGATGTTCCAAAAGTGCACCCAGTCAGCAGACGTGCCCAGTATACGCGCGATACCGATAGGGCCACTCAGGGATTTGGAGAAGGAAGCTTGGCCGGTCACGATTTTGGCCAGGCCTAGCAAATTGTACCATACTACCCCGAAAGCGCGCTGTGTACCTACCCATACGGATGTGAGTAGGGTATAGTTTTGTTGCGTTGTATGCAATAGTATCGTAGGATAGAATCCCAGCTTACCGGTGGCATCCAGCTGCGTGGTGGTGGTATATGTCACATCATCTCGGACATATCGAATACACACAGGTGTTTCGGCGGCGTTGGTCAAAGCTGTTTGTAGTTGTTGCAGATAGGTTATGGGTTGCCCTGCCAGCTCTACAATCTGGTCTCCTTTTTGGAGCCCAGCCTGATCAGCCGGCTTTTGGGGCTCTACTTCTCCGACGATAAAAGGCAGCAGTGGGGTTACAAAATTTTCTTGCTGGGTTTGGTTAGTCAGTTGTTCGAGTGCATTGGGCGGGATAGCGATATGCAAAGTTTGGTCTTGGCGGACGACGGTATAGTAGCTATCGGTGATCAGCCAGTGTCGCGGGTCCAGGACGTCGGCAAACTTGAGGAAGTCTTTACCGTTGATATGTGTAATCTGGTCACCCATTTGGAACCCCAATTGGGTACCCATAGTGTTCGGCATGATACCATGCTTATTGACTTCTTCTTTAGTCAGGTAGGCATCTCCTTGGGAGAATGCGATGGCGCTCAGGATTAGGACAGCGCTAGCCACATTAAAGAGGATACCGCCCAGGATGACCAGCATACGTTGCCAAGCAGGTCGGTTATTGAAATCTGCAGTGTTATCATGGCTATCGGTGTCGTCAGTTTCATCGAACATACCTGCAATTTTGACAGACCCACCTAAGGGGATCATACCGAGGCCGTATACGGTTTCGCCCCATTTGAATTTGAAGATTTTAGGGGGGAAGCCGATGGTATAGGATTCTACGCGCATACCGCAGAGTTTAGCTAAGAGCATATGGCCCAGTTCGTGGATGCCTACGATGATAGATAGGCCCAGGAGGAATGGGCCCAATGTGGTTAGGAATGACATTGGGATTGTGTTTTTGTCTGGTTTAGGTTGTTGTTGTGTTGCAAGATAATATAGGATGGGGTTACTTTTTTCCTATGATGAAAAAAGTAACCAAAAAAATCACCCGCGATTGTCAGATTTGGCTAAAAGACCTTCGCCAAGGGCTAAACAGCAGAAATCTCGTCGCTAA
>JBCBRR010000014.1:0-17347 GCA_039819605.1 Bacteroidota bacterium
CTACAAGCTTTCACCAGGTGGGTCTCCAACGCTCCGAGGTATTTTATAGCGGCTTCATGTTCGGCTTATTAAACATCTTATCCAACCATTACATCATAGAGAGTGAGCGCGAGAGTGGTCTTGGACGTCCCGATGCTGTATTGATCCCGCGGGTTGAATATGGGGACTGTGCGTTGATTATTGAGTACAAGGTGTGTAAGCAGGTAGAGCAATTAGCGACACTGGCTGCAAGCGGCTTGGTACAGATTGTAGACAAAGCTTACAGTACCCAGCTTAAGTCACACAACCATATCAAGAAGGTGCTACAAGTAGGGTTAGCTTTTTGTGGCAAGCAAGTGGCCTCGAAATATGAGCGAGTAGATCTGTAATAATGAGGTTATGGTACATATTTGGTCCCTTACACAAATACCCTTTTATTTGTGCCATGTGAACAAACCTTACACGTTGTGAACTAAGTGGCTGCCGCAACCTCCATACTAACCGAGCTCACCACAGCTGAATACCCCTACGGCTTTGAAAGCAACATAGCCGTTGAGGCCATCCCCAAAGGCCTCCATGAAGATACCATTCGGCACATTGCAGCTAAGAAAAACGAACCTAGCTGGCTGCTCACCTGGCGCCTAGATGCCTATCATCACTGGCTGTCTATGTCAGAACCCCGATGGCCTAACGTGAGCTATCCTCCCATCAACTACCAAGACATTATCTTCTACGCTGCCCCTAAACCCCAAAAGACCCTCAATAGCCTAGATGAAGTAGATCCAGCACTTAGAGAAACCTTTGACAAACTGGGCATATCCATCGCAGAACAAAAAAGGCTCACCGGCGTAGCCATAGACGTCGTCATGGATAGTGTTTCCGTGGCAAGTACTTTCCAGCAGAAACTGCATGAGCTCGGTATTATTTTCTGTTCCTTCAGTGAGGCCGTACAACGGCACCCTGCTCTCGTTCGTAAATACCTGGGCAGTGTAGTCCCCGCTCGAGATAATTACTTTGCGGCTTTGAACGCCGCCGTATTTAGTGATGGATCTTTCTGCTATATCCCCGCCGGTGTCCACTGCCCTATGGAACTATCTACGTACTTCCGGATTAACGCGGCGAATACAGGACAATTTGAGCGCACCTTGATTGTGGCTGAACCTGGCGCCTATGTTAGTTATCTGGAGGGGTGTACAGCCCCCATGCGCGATGAGAATCAGCTACATGCGGCCGTGGTGGAAATATATGCTGAGCAGGATGCAGAAGTTAAATATGCTACTGTGCAAAATTGGTACCCCGGCGACAAAGCAGGCCGTGGCGGTATCTATAACTTCGTTACCAAACGAGGTCTTTGTGCCGGAGATGGTGCCAAGATATCTTGGACACAGGTGGAGACAGGTTCTGCCATTACTTGGAAGTACCCTAGCTGTATCTTACGTGGAGACCATACAGTCGGTGAATTTCATTCCATAGCTGTGACTAAAAATAGACAGCAGGCAGATACAGGTACCAAGATGAAGCACCTGGGCAAGCATACCAAAAGCCGCATCGTCTCCAAAGGAATCTCTGCTGGCGAGGGTCAAAATAGCTACCGCGGCTTGGTTAAGGTGGCACCTGAAGCCGAATATGCCCGTAATTTTTCACAATGCGATTCGCTCCTACTGGGCAACCAGTGCGGGGCCCATACCTTTCCCTATATAGATGTCAAAAACAAAACGGCCCACGTAGAACACGAGGCTACCACCTCCAAAATAGGTGAAGAGCAGCTCTTCTATTGCAACCAAAGGGGCATAGATAACGAGCAGGCTATTGCCTTGATTGTCAATGGCTACTGCAAAGAGGTCCTGAATAGATTACCTATGGAGTTTGCTGTAGAGGCGCAAAAACTACTGGCCCTGACGCTGGAAGGTAGTGTAGGCTAAAGAACCATACCCTATGCATACGGGCTCGATAGACCTCATTCTTTTTACTGCTTTTCTGGGCGCCAACCTAGTACTGGGCCTCTTATCTGGCCGCCGCGTTACGAGCTTTCAATCCTATGCTGTCGGCGACAAAAACTTCTCCACAGCTACACTCACTTCCACAGTTATCGCTACCTGGATCGGGGGCGGCTCCATGTTTTATATCCTCAAGGGTATTTATACCACTGGGTGGCACTTTTTCATAGCGTTATTAGGTAGCTCCATCTGTTTGTTACTAACGGGCCAAATCCTTGCAGTCCGTATGGGTGAGTTTCTAGATAAATATACCGTTGCGGAGGCCATGGGAGATTTGTTTGGGAAAGCGGTGCGCGTAATCGCGGGCTTCAGTGGTATAGCGGCCGGCATTGGTGATTTGGCTATGCAGTTTAAGGTAATGGGTAAGATCCTAGCCTTCTTGTTCGACCTACAAACCATAACTGCTACTGTTATCGCCGCTAGCATTGTTATACTCTACTCAGCTTTTGGTGGTGTCCGATCTGTAACCATCACAGACGTGTTTCAGTTTATCACCTTCTCCATATTCGTTCCTGTCCTGTCTCTTATCATATGGAACAATATAAAAGCCCCTGACCGTGTCGTAGAGACCTTAGCTACCAATCCGATCTTTAGCCTGCGTGAGACTGTAAGTAGCCCTGCCTTCGTCGGTACACTAACCTTATTTAGTTTTTACCTCGTCCCGAGCCTGAGGCCTTATATATTTCAAAGAATAGCTATGGCCAGAGATCTACAGCAGGCTAAAGCTGCTTTTACTTATGCAGCTGGTGTACATTTCCTGATTATGGTTACCCTAGGTTGGATTTCTGTGTTGTTGGTAGCTGACAATGCGAATTTAGATGTGAACAACCTGCCGCTCCAACTCATTAGCCGATATGCTTACCCGGGTTTGAAAGGCTTGATCGCTGTAGGTATCTCAGCCATGGCCATGTCGACGGCGGATTCTATCCTGAATTCTATTTCTGTCATATTTGTCCACGACATTGTGAAGTCTGCAAAGTCTTCCTTTACAACATCGATTGGCCCTATTAGGATAACTTCGCTGTTGTTTGGGATTGCCGCCCTCCTATTGGGTTTCTGCTTTAATGACCTACTTGGGCTTGTGCTCCGGACAAGTAGTTTTTATATGCCCATTGTCGCTGTTCCGTTTCTCTTAGCCATTTTTGGGTTCCGCAGCAGCCAGCGTGCTGTGCTAATCGGTATGCTGGGAGGGGTCGGTATGATGTTTGTCTGGCAAGAATACTTTGCCTACACAGGTATACACGATTTGATGCCCTCTGTGTTCGCTAACCTGGTGTTTTATATGGGTAGTCACTACCTTCTGCGAGAAAAAGGTGGGTGGGTAGGTATTAAAAAAAGTGCCTATATGGCCACTGACTCAGCTACAACCGGCACTGGGTATACATGGTTTACGAACCTAAGACGTGTTAAGCCGCTTAACTACCTTAAGCATAACTTGCCCCAGCAAGAAGGGTTGTATGCCTTGTTTGGGTTGTATGTGATCGGTGCTACTTATGCTTCCTTTTTCACGGTACCAGAGGCTGTAGTGTGTGCTTACCCCAGATTATATGACTTTATTGTCCATTCTGTTTTGATCACTGTGGCCGGATTTCTGACCTATCCAGCTTGGCCGTCTACATTTAAGTCGACCCGCTTTATGACTTTCATGTGGCCCCTGGGCATTTTTTATACCCTTTTTCTCGTAGGTGGTATACTCGTGGTTATGAGTGGGTTCCATCAGGTCCAGCTCATGGTCTTTATGCTCAATGTCGTGATGGCTGCCTTGTTTGTTTCTTGGCCCATTGTGGTGGTATTGTCTGGGAGTGGTATGCTGATCACTCGGCTCATCTTTTCTCTGCAGGGCTACCCGACGTATGCAAGTGGTGTCCTCAGCTCTCCACAGTTTAAAATCATCTATGCCGTGCTACTGTTTAGCAGTTCCCTGATTGCCTTACTGCAGTTTAAGCAGCAAGCAGCTCTGTTGAGCCAACGGCACAAAAACCTACTTAGAGATCATGAACATGCCAATGCTAACCTGATCAAAGCGCTGCATCATCAAGCGGCTTTCATGAATGCCTTGAATACAGAAGGCGTGCAAGCGCTCAACAAAATAGCCGACTTGGGACAAGATGTAGAGAAAAAGATGCATGCATTAGACGCATCATTATCCAGGGATTTGTTACAGTCAGTGCAAAAGTTGCAACACAAGCTTAGGCCTGCTGCTAATTATCTGCAGCTCCTGACTCAGCAAGTGACTACGCACATACGCTTGCATGTCACACGTGTACGGATAGATATGCTATTGCGGGAGACCTTGGACCTGGTGAAGCACCAAGAAATACCTGTTACACCTTACGTTGTAGTACAAAAACCTACGCAGCAGCAAGACATAGCGTGTGATGTACCTCAAATCCAACAACTGCTTATCAATGCCATTATGCATCTTCAGAAAAAGCATACGACTTCGCAGACGTTACTACTGGGTGTAGAAAAGACGACGTTAGGTTATGTGATTAATGCTGTACCGGGCCACACTAAAAAAGTGCCTGCGTTCCGCTTTACCATTACTACAGATACGCACCTGCCTCCACTACAATCTGTGTATTTAGGTAAAGTAGATAGCCCTAACTTATGCCTACCTAGAGATGAAGCTGATCTGCTGATCAGAGATAATCAGCGCGTTGTAGGGGCCCACTATGGATATACTTCCATCACTGCTACAGCACATATGTACATAATCCCAGCCCAAATCCGAGAGGTGAGACCGCAAGAGATGGATTTGCCTGAGCTAGAGATAGGTACGCCATCGGGCGGTTCTGTATCGCACTATCCGGGTGCCGCAGAACAGGAGGAACATTTGTTAAAAGCCGTAAAAAGCCAGACCAACGCTGACCTAGACATGGTACGCAAAGCCATAGATTTGATCAAAAAATACCATGGAGCTGCCCGACGCAAGACCGGTGAGCCTTTTTATTTGCACCCCATCGCTGTAGCCCAGATTGTGCTTAACTTTACTAAGGATGAGGATACGATTTTAGGAGCTTTGTTACACGATGTGGTAGAAGATACCATGCTCTCGCTGACGCAGCTGGCGCTTATATTCAATACGACAGTAAGTCACTTGGTCAATAGCGTAACGCACTTTGATACGAGCATGACGAGCTTGAATAAGGTAAAGCTGGCGAGCTACGAGAACACGCAGCAAATTTTGGAAGAAAATGATGTCCGCGTACTACATATCAAACTGGCTGATCGGCTACATAACATGCGCACCTTAGAAGGACATGCCGAACTAGCCAAAAGAAGGCACATTGCTGAAGAAACTTTACAGTTTTTTGTGCCTATGGCGATGCAACTGGGGCTAACCCAAGTGGTTGAGGAGTTGCGCAAGCTATGCCATGCAACACTCCGTACCCCTACACAAGATGCATAACACAGGGTTCATTACGCAAATCATAGGTCCCGTAGTAGATATCAGTTTTGAATCTACCCAACACTTGCCCGCCATTTTGCATGCGTTGGAGGTTAGCAAAGAAGATGGTGAGAAGGTTATCCTGGAGTGTCAGCAGCACCTGGGAGAGTATAGCGTCAGGGCCATTGCCATGGACAGTAGCGAAGGTTTGACGCGGGGTATGACAGTAGTGGATACGGCAGGCCCTATTCAGATACCTGTAGGAGAAGCGGTCCGGGGTAGGCTTTTTAATGTGGTGGGCAAGGCTATCGACGGTATCAGACAGCCGGTGGTATCAGATAGATTGCCGATTCACAGATCGGCACCCAGATTTACCGAACTGGCTGTCACGAAAGAGATACTGTACACCGGTATCAAAGTCATCGATTTATTAGCGCCTTATGTCAAGGGAGGTAAAATTGGCCTATTTGGCGGTGCAGGTGTAGGGAAGACGGTACTGATTATGGAGCTGATTGACAGCATCGTCAAATCTTACGATGGGCTGTCTGTATTTGCAGGGGTGGGTGAGAGAACCCGTGAGGGGAATGACCTGCTGCGCGAGATGATATCTTCGGACATTATCAACTACGGCGATGATTTTAAAAAGTCCATGCAAGCGGGCAGGTGGGATGTTACCAAGGTCGATGAAAGAGCGCTGAAGGGCTCTAATGCCACGTTGGTCTTTGGGCAGATGAATGAATCGCCTGGGGCGAGGGCGCGTGTCGCCCTAACAGGCCTTACGATTGCCGAACATTTTCGTGATGGGGAAGCAGCTGGGTGTGGGAAGGACGTGCTGCTGTTTATTGATAATATATTCCGGTTTACCCAAGCTGGCTCTGAAGTGTCTACACTCCTCGGACGCATGCCCTCGGCAGTAGGCTATCAGCCTACCTTGGCTACGGAGATGGGGGCGATGCAAGAGCGTATCACCTCTGTGAAGAACGGCTCTATTACTTCGGTACAAGCCGTGTATGTGCCTGCAGACGACCTCACCGACCCGGCACCAGCCACGACGTTTACACACCTAGATGCTACTACTGTTCTTTCCCGTAAGATAGCTGCTTTGGGAATCTATCCAGCCGTAGACCCTCTGGATTCTTTCTCACGCATCTTAGACCCTGCTATTGTGGGACAAGCGCACTACGATACTGCACAGCGCGTCAAGAAGTTATTGCAGCGTTATAAGGAGCTGCAGGATATTATAGCCATTTTGGGTATGGACGAATTATCTGAGGAAGACGCGCAGGTGGTACATCGGGCTCGGCGGGTACAGAGATTTCTTTCCCAACCCTTCTATGTAGCTGAGCAATTTACCGGGCTTAGCGGCAGGCGGGTCGATATTGCAGACACCATACAGGGGTTTGACCGCATTATGGATGGGGAATTGGATCATCTACCTGAGGCAGCGTTCAGTTTGGTAGGCAATATTGAACAGGCGATTGCTAAAGGCGAGCAGATGTTAAAAGAATTTGCTTGACGTCCTGTGGGTTAGATAAGAACTCCACTATCATTGCATTACGTCATCAGTTAGCCACTTTTTCCTGAAATGCCTTGAGGTATGTAGGCGTAAATGTATCTACTGCGGTAAAGTCTTTTTTCTGAAACTTCTGATAGGCCACTTCCCCTACGTACTGTGCTGAGGGGTGCACATCTTCTAGAAAAATAGCCTGGGGCTGATGGGCCAGGATCCCCTGGCACTTGGCAGCTCCATCCCCAAAGAAAAGTACAGGGCCTCGCGCGATCCACGTTGCAAAACTATCTGAACGCACAATATGAGGATGCGGCTCTACCAGGATTTTGCCCTGGGGATCTGTAACTAGGCAGTATACTTCCATTCTGCGGGCATCTATCATAGGGCACAGAAAAGCTTGCTGGTGGTTATATGGCACTATGCTATGCGCCATGGCGCATAGGGTATTGACGGCGATGAGTGGGATATGCAGGGCATGGCCCAATCCCTGTGCTGTAGACGCGCCGATACGCAGTCCTGTATAGGAGCCAGGCCCTGCGGAAACAGCGATGGCAGCTAGGTCTTTTTTATTACAGCGGCTTATGGCCAGGGTATGCTGGATCATAGCCATGAGGGATTCGGCATGGGATTGGGCTACGTGTAGATCCTGACAAGTTATCAGATGGCCGTTGTTATGGAGGGCTATGGAGCAGGTTTTTGTAGTGGTTTCTATGCTTAAGATATGGGGCATAAAAGAAGTATGGGATATACCAGAGACAAGATAGCATGTATGATCCGTAATCTAACGCCAGCTACTGTACTCTATGCATCCTTACAGCTACCAATGATCTTTGTACTGATGGCGAATGGGGGTACAGCCGCATTCCTCAGCCAGGTCTATAACCTACCTATTTGTTTTACTTTTGTGACGATATGCCCCTGCGTTGAGACAATTTGACAAACTCGACGAGGCTGCTGAATTTTGTGTGTCGAGATGTGCCGATCACGTACGCTACAGACACTCCACTTCTACTTCAATGAATACCCAACCTAGCATATATACAGGTACAAGCTACTTCAGTAAGCTGGTGCTGAAGAGCGATGTCTTTGTAGACAAGAGCTTATTCATTGAGAAATTCCTAAGGTGCGGTGACGAAGTGTCTTTGATCACACGTGTCCTCGTCGCTGGGGAAAGAGTCTGAACCTGGACATGTTAAGGTGCTTCTTGAGTATCGAGGTAGATGACCGGGGCAGGCCCGATGTAGTATTGATTCCTCAGGCGCATCATGGAGATCAGGCGATGATTATAGAATATAAAGTGGGTCAGCAGGCTAGTGAATTATCGTCGCTAGCTGTGCAAGGCTTGGCCCAGATAGCCGATAGGGAGTACAGTGCCTCCTTGAAAGTGCATAGCCGCGTGAAGCGGGTGCTGCAAATATGTATAGCTTTTTGCGGCAAGAAAGTAGCTGTGCAATATGCGCGAGTAGATCTTTAGAATCTGTAGTGTGAAGTGTACATTTTATGGGCCTTGGCATCTAACATTGTGCTCTTTCTAATACGTCGAAATGCCTCTAGGAAGTTATTTTCAATGGTTGGATACGGTTCTGTGTTGTTGCCTACATAAATACAGGCGATCGCCCATTGTGCTCTTATAAGGTTATGTATGGTCAATAGATGCCTATGTCGGCGATAGCTTTCTCGCATTCTGCGTTTTATGATATTTCTCTCCACTGCCCTCTTGATCTTTTTCTTAGGGACTGTAAACAAGACTTGCGGCTGGTCATCTAGATTTGCCTTAGCTAAGTATACGAACCGTATAGGGTGTAAATGTATAGCCCAGCCTTCTGCAAAGAGTTTTTCTATGCATTTTTTACGTTTGAGGCGTTCCTGGGCGTCACAATTTGATTTGGTAACCGTGGATGTGGGTAGCTCTTTTATGTAATTCATGGTTTAACCGCTATATTAGTAACTTTTACCCAATTTTATCATCTAAATGTCATGAATACTGTCAAAATTATAGGATATCTGAGAGAAGATTTCGGAAAGCAGTTCGCGAAGCGGCTACGCCAGGAGGCCCAGGTGCCAGGTGTATTGTATGGAGGTAAAGAGCAGGTGCACTTTTATGTGCCCATGTCTTTATTACAGCCCTTGGTATACACACCAAAGGTGAACTTTGTGTCGTTGCATATCGGGGAGGCTATTTATAGATGCATACTGCAAGATGTCCAGATACATCCTGTTAGTGAGATTTTAATGCATCTGGATCTTTTAGAAATTGCTGAGGATAAGAAGATTAAGATGCAGGTGCCTACGGTTTTAGTAGGGAATTCTCCGGGGGTAGCGAGAGGAGGAAGGTTAGTGAATAAGACTCGGAAGTTATCGGTGTCGGCTTATCCGCGTGTTATGCCTGAGCAGATTGCCGTGGATATTAGTGGATTAGATATTGGGGAGATGATTAGGGTGCGGGACATTCAGCATACAGATTATGTGGTGTTAGCGCCGATAGAGTTGCCCATAGCGTCCGTGGAGATGACCAGGGCGCTGAAGACTGCGGAGATGGAGGCAGGGAAGAAGTAGAGAGGACTAAAGATGCACACACAACCCCCAAGAATACGTACAGGTACAAGCCAGTTCAGCCAACTGCTGTTGAAAAGCGATGTATTTGTGGATAAGAGTCTATTCATCCAAGAATTCTTGGAGGGAGAAGGGATCGTGTCCCTAATTACCCGCCCGCGTCGGTGGGGCAAGAGCCTGAACATGGATATGCTGAAGCGCTTTTTATCCATTGAGATGGATAAACAAGGTAAACCGGTACCCCAAGAAAAATCCCTGCATCGTAAACTCTTTACTGGGGGTGAAGTAGAGCTAGACTCAGGAGACACCAAGCTGCTACAACCTCTAAAAATCAGTAACTGTTTAGCCTCGATGAAACACCAAGGGCAATACCCCGTTATCAGCCTAGGATTCAAGGACGTAAAGGGCAGTTCTTATGCAGAGATAGAAGCAGGGGTCAAAACGCAAATTACCAAGCTATACGGCAATCACGCTTATTTAGAACAACACCTCGCTTTAGAAACTATAAGAGCACGTGCCCAGAAAGAAAAGCTATGCCGTTATATCATGGGGGAATTTGACAGAGATGACCTGAGTACTAGTCTGTTATTCCTCAGTGAACTGCTCAAAGAGCGCTTCGATAAACCGGTCTATGTCCTGATCGATGAGTATGATACACCCATCAATAGCGCTTATTTGAGATTCCAAGACAGGCCCGGAGAATTTGAAAAGGTTCTAGAACTGTTTCGGGATCTGTTTGGGGCTACACTAAAAGACAACCCACATCTTGAACAGGGTCTGATCACAGGCATCCTGCGGATCGCTAAAGCCAATCTATTCTCCGACCTCAACAACGTGCGCGAGTATACCCTACTCGATGAGAAATTTGCCACCTGTTACGGATTTACCCAACGGGAAGTAGACGAGTTGCTGGATAAAGTTCCCATATCTACGACGTCAGACGAGATCCGTCATTGGTACAATGGCTACAACTTTGGAGACCAAGTACTCTATAACCCCTGGTCAATCATGTGCTGCCTATCCAGCAAAGGTCAGCTAGACCATTACTGGCTAGATAGTGGGGGCACCAACCTGATCGATTCTGTACTGCTCTCAGATAAGATACAAAAGGACTTGCAAACCCTAATCTCGGGCAATAGTATTTGCTCATCCATCATGAAGCAGATCAGCTTTGATGACATCCAGGAGACAGAAGGTCTCTATAGCCTACTGTTGTTCAGTGGCTACCTAAAGATCGATGTGGATCGTGCAAGTCCGGATCCCGACACCTACTATCTCTTGATTCCCAACTATGAAGTAGGCTACATGTATAGGCAGCGGTTGATCAAATGGATATCTAAGAAACTGGAGATAGACTCACGTGACTACCACAGCTTAATGAGTCTACTAGCCTCCGGTCAGGTATCAGCCTTTGCAGACCAGTTGCAAACGCTGCTGGATGCGTCCACGAGCTTTTACCAAACGGGTTCTGAGCATGCAGAGCTGTTCTACAGTGGCTTTATGTTGGGCTTATTGCATACCCTGCACTATACACTAGCGAGTGAGTGGGAGAGTGGTATGGGACGGCCAGATTTTATGCTGATCCCGCAGTCTCAATATGGTGATCAAGCGCTGATTCTGGAGTACAAGGTCAGCCCGAAGGTCAGAGGCCTCACGTCACTGGCTGCGAAAGGATTGATTCAGATAGCAGATAAAGGATACAAAGCCTCTCTAAAGTCGCACGGCCATATAAGGCAGGCATTGCAAGTATGCCTGGCCTTTTGTGGCAAGAAAGTGGCTGTAAAATATGCACAAGTGACTTTGTAATAACTCGGAAAGCTGTTTTAGGAGTTTCGTGCCCTTCTCTACATTGTGAGACATCCACAATGCGAAATATCCTGCACGCCGCCAGCCTCTCGCTTGATTCTATTAAAAAAAGCTTGTACCTCTCGGCTACACCCCTGCCACATACTTTGCTTACCCGCTGTATCGTGTAGTACTATCTACCACTGACATTGGTCTTCATGAGCCATCTGCACCCGTTGATCTTGGATCTGCTGAAAGTAATAGTTATAGTGCGGTAATAAATGAAAACTATTGGGAACGGTCTCTTGGATGATCAACAAAAGTCTGAAAATGACTTCCAAAGCGGGGGCATGATCTCTGCGAACTTGCGCTGTCAATCTACCCTCGCATTGCGTGACAATTTGCTCAAAAAGCCCCTGAGCCAACCTTAGGCAAGGATGCACATCTTTGCTTTGAAAGATGATGGGATCTATATTACTCACTACGTAGCTCAACGCCCCTACTAAGAGATGTTCACGACTGTCCATGGAGATACCTAAAGGCATAATCTTGTCATAAAAACTGTAGAAATACTCATTGAGCAGGCTCCTGCGGTGCGCTTCATTTTTCGTGGGGAAGTGTGACCACATCTTGTAACTTTCTAGATAAGCACCCAAAGTGTTGTCATGTCTGATTGTGTCCCAGGCTTTGAATTGATCTATAAACCCCCGCAACATGGCTAACTCTGCTTGCTCTTGGGTTGTCATATGGCTGCTAGCTGCTACGGCTTGCCCATAGCTTGCCAGACTCGTCTCAGCTGTTGTCGAGGAAGATGATGATGCCTCTGGCATACCCGAGCCTTGCGTTTCGGGAACATACTGCGCAACTGTCGGTTGCCCAACCTCTGGCTCCCCTGCAGGGGAAATATCAGAATTAGCGTTACAGCTCTGTAAAAAGAGTGCAAAAGGTAAAATAAGAAAAAGCTCTTTGAGATTTTGTGTATTCATGATCGTTATGGCTTCTAATGTATACTCAACCTAAATAATGAAGAAAGCCCGCGTATGTACGCGTCAGGTTCCCTTTCTCTAACGCAAGTTATAAAAAGATTTTTGAGAAAAGCAAATGCCCAATCCGGAAAGGATTTAAGACCGTATATTTAGTGCTATCGCGCTGGGCTGTGCAAGCAGTGGAGAGGGGTATGGGGCCATTATATTTTCAGCAATATGCTTTAAATTCGGAGCAGGTAGAAAACAAAAATATACAAAAGCGTACCAGTAATTTCCATAATGACAAACACGCCATCCTCACTAATATGCGTCGGCACAAGTCATTTTCATCAACTGCTGTTGAAAAGCGACGTATTCGTAGACAAGAGTCTATTCATCAAGGAGTTCTTGGAGGGGGAAGGGATAGTGTCCTTAATTACCCGCCCGCGTCGCTGGGGCAAGAGCCTGAACATGGACATGCTGAAACGCTTCTTGTCTATCGAGGTGGATAACCAAGGTAACCCTGTACCTCAAGAGAAATCCCTACATCGTAAGCTCTTTACTGGGGGTGAAGTCGTGGTAGACTCTGGAGACACTAAGCTACTCAAGCCTCTGAAGATCAGTAACTACCCAGCTGCGATGAAACGCCAAGGGCAATACCCTGTCATTAGCCTAGGATTTAAAGATGTAAAGGGCAGCTCTTACCAAGAGATGGAAGCGACAACTAAGGAAAAGATCACCGATCTATACCAAGAACATAGATATCTGGAACCGTATATGAGAGACGATGGCCCAGATTTGTTAGGAACTAGCGACAAGAAAAGGCTACAGCGTTACTTTGAGGGTGAGCTCAGGAAGGAAGATATTAAAAGCAGCCTCTATTTTCTCAGCAAGCTGCTCAAAAAACACTTTAATAAACCGGTCTACATCCTGATCGATGAGTATGATACACCTATCAACAGTGCTTACCTGAGATTCCAAGACAGGCCCGGAGAATTTGAAAAGGTTCTAGAACTGTTTCGGGACCTTTTGGGGGCGACGCTGAAAGATAACCCACATCTTGAACAAGGTCTGATCACAGGCATCCTGCGGATTGCCAAAGCCAATCTATTCTCTGATCTCAATAACGTGCGGGAGTATACCCTACTCGATGAGAAATTTGCTACTTGTTACGGATTTACGCAACAGGAAGTAGACGAGTTGCTGGGTAAAGTTTCCATAATTACGACGTCAGATGAGATCCGACACTGGTACAATGGCTACACTTTTGGGAACCAAGTACTCTACAACCCCTGGTCAATCATGTGTTGTCTATCTAATGCAGGTCAGCTAGACCATTACTGGCTAGATAGTGGGGGTACCCAGCTGATCGATTCGGTACTGCTTTCAGATGAGATACAAAAGGACCTGCAAACCCTAATAGCAGGTGATAGTATTAGCTCATCCATCATGAAGCAGATCAGCTTTGATGATATCTGGGAAACAGAAGGTCTCTACAGCCTACTGTTGTTCAGTGGCTACCTAAAGATCGATGTAGCTCATGCAAGTCCAGATCCCGACACCTACTATCTCTTAATCCCCAACTATGAGGTAGGCCATATCTACAGACAGCGTTTGATCAAATGGATATCGAAGAAACTGGAGATAGACTCCCGTGATTACCACAGTTTAATGAGTTTGCTAGCTGCTGGTCAGGTATCAGCCTTTGCAGATAGATTACAGACACTGTTGGATGCGTCTACGAGCTTTTACCAAACAGGCTCTGCGCATGCAGAGCTGTTCTACAGTGGCTTTATGTTGGGCTTATTGCACACACTTTCTAAGCGTTATACACTAGCGAGTGAGCGGGAGAGCGGCATGGGTAGGCCAGACTTTATGCTGATCCCACAGCCTCAGTATGGTGATCAGGCGTTGATTCTGGAGTATAAGGTCAGCCCGAAGGTCAGAGGACTCACATCGTTAGCTGCGAAGGGATTGGCCCAAATAACAGATAAAGAATACAAGGCTTCCTTGAAGTCACACAGCCATGTAAAGCAAGTGTTGCAAGTATGTCTGGCTTTTTGCGATAAGAAGGTAGCTGTGAAATATACACAAGTGTCCCTCAAGTCATAGAGAGTTTCGCGCCTTATTGCTCAGGAGCGTAGCTTTGCATTTGCTCACTCGCCCTGAGTGCTCAATCTACCTTGTACAAGCTTATATCTTAGCTGAGGCTCCTTTAATCCATTTTCTCTTGTCCAAACAGCGCATCATTTTGGGTATAGACCCAGGTACTGTGATCATGGGCTTTGGCGTCGTAAAACAAGTCCGGGAACATGTGGAGATCCTACATTATGAAAGCATACACTTGAGCACTTATGCTACGCATGCTTTAAAGTTGCAAAAGATATTTCAGCATACGCTTTGCTTGGTCAAGGCTTGGGAGCCTGATGAAGTAGCTTTGGAAGCGCCTTTTTATGGTAAAAATGTACAGGCTATGCTAAAATTAGGCAGGGCTCAGGGGGTGGCCATGGCTGCGGCTTTGGCCCGAGAGGTGTCTATTACGGAGTATGCTCCCCGCAAGGTGAAGCAGGCCATAACAGGGAACGGGCACGCTTCTAAGGAGCAGGTGGCACAAATGCTTGCCAAGATGCTGAGATGGCCTGATTTGCCGGGGCAGCCTGACGCTACGGATGCGTTAGCTGTGGCGGTATGTCATGCCTACCAAGATGGGAAGGTTACTGCGAGTCCCTGCACATGGGGGCAATGGCTACAGAAAAATCCTACAAGAATGATGAAAAGCTAAAAAGACTGTATCTCCTGCTTACTGACTCATGCTAGTCCTTTTTGTATGGTAGGCTCTGTAGGATTCGAACCTACGACCCTCTGCGTGTAAAGCAGATGCTCTGAACCAACTGAGCTAAGAGCCTTACCCTACCTATGAACACGAAATCAAATATAATAATACATGGGTCAATTCTGAAAAATAGCACTGGCACCACTATAAATTGGCTACATCCACTGCCAAGCAGTAACTTCAACCTAGCATCCGCTACCCCATGAAAGCTTATCTATTCCCAGGACAAGGCACCCAATTCCCAGGTATGGGAAAGGCTTTGTACAATACCCACCCCATAGCCAAAGCTGTATTCGAAGCAGCCAACGATTGGCTAGGGCTACGTATCACCGACATTATGTTCAGCGGTACTCCTACTGAGTTGCAAGCTACGCATAAAGCACAACTGGCTGTCTTTCTCTATGGCATAGCTGCCGCACGCACTACCCCTAACTTCTTACCACAGATGGTGGCTGGCCACTCGCTAGGCGAGTACACAGCCTTGGTGGCTAGCCAGGTCCTTACTTTTGAAGATGGATTGCGCCTTGTGGATACGCGCGCTAGGGCTATGGAAGCAGCCTGTACCTCAAGATCGGGTACTATGGCAGCTATCCTGGGCCTAGACCCCAGTCGCATAGCAGAAATATGTGCCGCTGTGGATGATGTGGTTGTTCCAGCCAATGACAATTGCCCAGGCCAAATGGTTATATCGGGTACGACAGAAGCTGTACAAGCAGCTGCTAAGGTAGCGAAAGCGGCAGGTGCTAAGAAGGTTATATTTCTGCAAGTAGGGGGTGGGTTTCATTCACCTCTTATGGTACCTGCTAGCCAAGAGCTAGCCCAATCCATAGCAAGTACCAGCTTCCGAGCAGGAATCTGCCCCATCTATCAAAATGTGAATGGACAACCTGTTACTGACCCCACTATCCTCAAAGCACAACTGATCCAGCAACTCACAGCACCGGTACTGTGGACACAGACCTTACGTAACATGATGCACGATGGAGCTACTCATTTTATGACCTATGGTCCTGGCCATGTTTTAGAAGGCCTTGTGAGGAAAATCGATACCTCTGTACGTGTTAGCAGTATGGGCTAGGGGGGCTTAGCCTATGACAGCTGCTAGGTATGTATACCACCGTCGACCTGAATGACTTGACCTGTAATGTAGCTCGCTGCATCAGAAGCTAGAAACAGGGCGCAATTGGCTACATCTTCTGGCGTCCCGATCCGGCGGAGTGGAATTTTACTAACCCAATCTTGTGCAACACGTTCTGCCAGGTCGGCTGTCATCTGGGTATGAATGAGACCGGGAGCAATTACATTGGCGCGAATATTTTTAGCACCTAGCTCTAGGGCAACTGACTTGGTAAAACCTATTAGGCCTGCTTTGGAGGCAGCGTAGTTGGCTTGCCCTGCATTGCCCCGAATACCCACTACAGAGCTGATATTAATAATAACGCCGCTACGCTGTTTGATAAAGATTTTGGTGGTGGCTTTTACTGTATTGAAAGCTGATTTGAGATTGACCTGCAGCACCTTATCCCAAGCTTGCTCATCCATACGGAGCAGTAGGTGGTCTTGGGTAATGCCTGCGTTGTTGACGAGGATGTCCAAGCCACCTAGGTCGGACATTACTTTTTCTATCAATGTTTGTACGGCGTTGTGGTTAGCAGCGTCGTTTTGATAGGCGTATACCCGGGTGCCTATTGCTTGTAGCTCTTCTAGCAGTGTATGGGCTTCTTGTGTACTGTGCAAGTATGTACATGCGATGTCAGCGCCGGCTGTTGCTAGTTTTTTTGCGATAGCACGACCGATGCCTTTGGTGGCGCCTGTGATCAGGGCTTTTTTACCTGTGAGTGGTTGCATGATTTGGTTGATATGTAGTTGGTTGCTCAAAATGTCAGTTATAGACTGGGGCTCTCCTAGATAACACGAAGATACAGTGTTATTTAGGGAATGTATAAGGATGGGATCAGCTAGGTGAGCAAGGGGCTGTCTTAGATAATTGTCAGCGTTGTGCAAAACTCTTGGGAAAGTGCAATAGATCACATCGTTATAGAGAGGGGAAGGATTACGTGTCTGGGCTTCTATCGCTTTATGAAGCTGTAGTTGTGGCTTATCAAGTTTGGGTTTTACGATACTTTCCCCTGCGGGGAGCGCGTTACTTTTTCCCTACGAGATAGGGGGAATCATATGCATCTAGGCTTCTATCGTTTTATGAAGCTGTGGCTGTAGTTTGTCAAGTTTGTGTTTTACGATACTTTCCCCTGCGGGGGCTTCGTTACTTTTTTCCTACGATGAAAAAAGTAACCAAAAAAATCACCCGCGACTATCAAATTTGGATAAAAGACC
>JBCBRR010000015.1:0-16958 GCA_039819605.1 Bacteroidota bacterium
CTAGCGTTTCGGCATCAAAGGTAAAAGTATTGGGAAGCTCCTTCAAGAGTTTTCGATACTTCGTAAAAGTTATTGGGAATCGAAAGAAGAAGGTGTACATAGCCTGGACTCATGTTGACGCTTACAATATCTACATAGTTCGAGCTATAGATCTCTCTAAATCAGGGCGCTAGTCCCTATAGCTATACTGATCCTGGTTAATTTTTCTTTAGCTTTGATGCGGGTTCAGGCCCGGTCAGATACAAAAAAGCCAAGGGCGTTCCTCTAATGAGGAGCTATATCACAGACAATTTTCAAGTGTTCAAAACAGCAAATTCATCCTGATTGACTATACTCACTAACCAATAACATCATGGACCCCAGCGTAGCCAATTCTTCGCAATCCAACCCCCGGGTATATACGGGTACAGACAACTTCTACAACCTGCTGATAGAGGGCGACGTGTTTGTAGATAAGAGCTTATTCATCAAAGAATTCTTAACAAAATAGCAGCGGTGAGGTGGTACTGATTACTCGTCCTCGCCGCTGGGGCAAAAGTATGAATATTGATATGCTCAATCGTTTCTTAAATATCGAGATAGGTGAGCAGGGTAATCCCTTGCCCCAAGCGCAATGTCACAATTATAAGCTTTTTGCCGGAGGCGAGATTGTGGTAGGGCCTAAGACAGGTAGAGTAAAGCAGTTGGCTCCACTTAAAATAGCGCAACAGTACCCCGATTTAGTCAGTGACTACCAAGGCCAGTACCCCGTCATCAGCCTAGGATTTAAGGATGTAACAGGAAATTCTTACCAGGAGATAGAAGATAGAGTTAAAATGCAAATTGCTGACCTATATAAGACACATGGCTACCTAGATCAGCATATCCATGCCCTATCAAGCTCAGTGAAACAGCGTCAGCAAGAGAAACTGCAGCAGTACTTGACCGGCAAGTTTGGCGGACAAGACGCTAAAGACAGCTTACGCTTCCTTAGCGAGCTACTTGCCAAACACTTTGGGCAAAACGCCTACATACTCATTGATGAGTACGATACGCCTATTAACAACGCTTTCCTAAAACTCAAACAAAAACCTCAGGAATTCGACAAGGTTTTAGAGTTATTCCGGGAGCTGTTGGGAAACACCTTTAAAGGTAATCCCTATCTCAAACGGGGGCTGATCACCGGTATACTCAGGGTGGCGAAAGCTAACCTCTTCTCTAGCATCAACAATGTGCGAGAGTATACCTTATTTGATAAGCAGTTTACCACCTCCTATGGCTTTACACAGCAGGAAGTCAACCAACTGTTTAGCCAAGTCCCTACATCCACAACTGCAGAACAAGTAAAGCGCTGGTACAATGGCTATAAATTCGGCGCGGAAGTACTCTATAACCCGTGGTCCATTATGTGCTGTCTAGAAACTGGGGGTGTGTTAGATACCTACTGGATTGACAGCGGAGGGACACAGCTCGTAGATGAAGCCCTACTCTCTGACAATATTCAGCAAGACTTGCAGAAGCTGATAGCTAGAAAACAGATTCATTCGCTAATCACCAAGCAAATTAGCTTTGAAGACATCCGTAGTTCGATAGGTTTGTACAGCCTTCTGCTCTTTGCTGGGTACCTGAACCCAGATAGTATAAGCCCAGGAGGCGATGCGAATACCAAGCGATGTAAACTTTCTATACCTAACCATGAAGTGCGCCTCATCTACCAGCAGCGGCTGGTAGAGTGGGTACGCCGGAAGCTGGAGATAGATGCATATGCCTACAATAATTTGATGGATCTGTTGGCAACGGGTCAAATAACTGAATTTGCAGAGCGCTTGCAGTCCTTCTTGCATATGTCCACGAGCTTTCACCAATCAGGGCCAAAGCGGGCGGAGTTATTCTATAGTGGCTTCATGTCAGGCTTATCCAGCACCTTACCCCAATATTACAGCATGGAAAGTGAGCGGGAGAGCGGGCTGGGTAGGGCTGATGCGATACTCATTCCCATGGTGGAGCACGGGGATCAGGCGATCATTATGGAGTACAAGATAGCTCCAGATGCAGCCAGTTTGTCCCAGGTAGCTGAAGACGGGTTAGCCCAGATAAGGGATAAGCAATATAGTACCGCCTTAAGGTTACACAGCCATGTTAAAAGGGCGCTGCAAATTTGTCTGGCTTTTTGCGGTAAGGAAATGACGCTGAAATATGCAGAGGCCACGCTTGCATTCTGATCTTTAAGACAAGCCTTATTCCATATGAAAACTAACGATCAGAAAGGTATGGCCTTTATCCTGTTCATATCGCTGTTCTTACAAAGCTGTGGAGTGGTAGAAGAAACGGTGGGGCAGGTACAATTGGCACACACGAGGCAAAAAGAAAATAGACTGCCGGAGACTCCCATGGTGAATCCAGAAATTTTGCAGGGACAAGGGTTAGGTGAGTCATCCTACGGAAGTCAGAGATGCACTGTGTTTCGAAGCCTGGACCAAAGAAGTGATAAGATTAGCGTAGGGTTACCTGACATCTTGAATTTCCTCAAGGATAAGGATAGTCAATATGGTATACGAAGCACTATCATACAGACCCTGTCGACCTGGGTAGAGAGAGATGCCGATGTAAACGCGGTGCTAACTTCTATCTTAGACATCCTCAAAGACAGTAACGATTACGTTCGCATTACTGCCCTACAAACCTTACCGACTTTAGTAGAAAAGAGCGCCGAAGTGGTTAGAGTCTTACCTCATATCCTAAACGCTCTTAGGGCCAGTAATAATGATGTACGCAGGACTGCCCTACAGGCCCTACCATCTTTATTGGGGAAGGGTGCCGAATTGATTGAGGTCTTGTCCCATATCTTGAACGCCTTTAGGGATAGTCATGATGATGTTCGTATTGCTGCCAGACAGTCCCTACTGACTTTAGTAGAGGAGGGTGCTGATACGGATGTGATCTTTACCTATATCCTGAACGTTCTCGGGGATAGCAACAATTTCGTTCGTCGTGTTGCCCTACAGACTTTACCGACTGTAGTAGTCAGTAGTACTAATGTGGTTTTTGCCTTACCTTATGTCCTAAACGGCCTGAAGGATAGTAATAATGATATTCGTATTGCTGCCCTACAAGCCCTGCCGCCCTTAGTAAGGCAGGGCGCTGAAGTGGTTAGGGTCTTGCCTCATATCTTGGATGCCCTTAGGGATGGCCATGATGGTATTCGTATCGCTGCCAGACAGTCCCTACTGACTTTAGTAGAAGAGAGTACTGATATGGCTGTGGTTCTTACCTATATCCTGAGCATCCTAGGAGATAGTAACGATTTTGTTTGCAGCGTCGCCATACAGGCCTCGCCGACTGTAGCAGTTAGCAGCGCTGATATATCTTTTGTCTTACCTCATATCCTGAACTCCCTTAGGGATAGTAACGATGATGTGCGCAACGCCGCCCTAGAAGCCCTACCGACTTTGATAAGAAAGACACTGACTTAGGTGAACTCTATAATCCCAGGACAACTTCCTAACCCTCTTCCTTTACCCCAACTCCCTCCAACACCTTCTGCGCCACCTCCACACTACCCACCTCCTTCACCACTAACACCAACTGCCCCTTCACCTCCTGCAAACTGCAACGCTGCGGGTACCGCTGCACATACCCCACTACACACTCCACCACGCCGCCATCCTCAACCGTAGCTGTAAAATAACACCGCATCGCTCCCTCTTTAATCCGAAGCTTCCGGAGACCTAGCCGCTGCGCTACCCAGCGTAAGCGAATGGCTTTGATCAACTCCTCGACAGCTGTGGGCAACGCTCCAAACCGATCCCGCAACTCCGATCGAAAAGTCGCTAACCCCGCCGTATCTTGTATGCTGTCTAGCTGCGTGTATAACCGGATGCGCTCCTGATCGCTCTGTACATAGCTGTCCGGAATGGAGAGGGGTAGGTCCGTTTCTAATGTGCAGTCTGTCTTAGACACCCTGCCCTTTTGGGCTAGCTCCTCCGCAAAGAGTTCCTTAAACTGGGTCGCTTTGAGCTCCCCAACTGCCTCATCTAAGATCTTGCAATACGCCTCCAAACCTACATCCGTTATAAAACCACTCTGCTCGGCCCCAAGCAAATCCCCAGCGCCGCGGATGTCTAAATCACGCATGGCAATCTGAAACCCACTCCCCAACCCACTGAATTCTTCCAACACCCTGAGCCGCTTGCGGGCTTCGGAAGATAACGTCCGCGTGGGAGGTGCCATCAAATAACAAAAAGCTTTCTTGTTCGAACGCCCCACCCGGCCCCGCATCTGATGTAAATCAGCTAGGCCAAATCCATGACTGTCGTTGATGATGATCGTGTTGGCATTCGGAATGTCTAAACCAGATTCTATAATGCTGGTGGAAACCAAAACGTCATAGGCCCCCTCTATGAAATCTAACATCTTCTTTTCCAATGCCTGGCCCGGCATCTGCCCGTGCGCTACGCCAATGCTGCAATTGGGCACTAGCTCCTGTAGCAGCTGAGCCATTTCCTGAATATTGGCTATGCGACTGTGTACAAAGAAAACCTGCCCACCTCGCTGTAACTCGTATTGAATGGCTTCCTGAATCAGCTTCTTATCAAAGGTGTGGATGTGTGTGGTTACGGCCTGCCGGTTGGGAGGTGGCGTGGTAATGACGCTCAGATCTCTAGCCCCCATCAGCGAGAAGTGTAGGGTACGCGGTATCGGCGTAGCTGTGAGTGTCAGTACATCGACCGTGAGCTTGAGCTCTTTGAGCCGCTCTTTCGCTTTGACACCAAACTTGTGCTCTTCGTCAATGATCAAGAGCCCTAAGTCTTTAAATTTGACATCCTGACTCAAGATCTTATGTGTCCCAATCAAGATATCGACTTGTCCCTGGGCTGTCTCGGTACGTATCTTTTGCGTGCTGGCCCGATCTTTAAAGCGATTGATATATGCTATAGATACCGGAAATTGGGCCAGCCGCCGGCTGAAAGACTGGTAGTGCTGCAAAGCCAGTACCGTAGTCGGGACCAAGATGGCTACTTGCTTGTTGTCATTGACCGCTTTGAAAGCTGCTCGTATGGCTACCTCAGTTTTTCCAAACCCGACATCCCCACACACGAGTCGATCCATAGGGTGCGGGGCCTCCATATCCCGCTTGACATCCGCGATGGCTTTCGCCTGATCGGGCGTGTCCTCGTACATGAAAGAGGCTGCCAACTCAATCTGTAAGCTATTGTCTTGGCCAAATGCAAATCCCGCAGCGTGCCGCCGCTGGCTGTAAAGCTCAATCAGGCTTTGGGCCATATCCTGTACCTTGCGCTTGATTTTCTTCTTCTTTTGCTCCCAAGCTGTGGTGCCCAGCTGGCTGACAGCGGGCGCGGTGCCGTCTTTGCCTACATACTTGGATATTTTATGCAGGGCATGTACACTGGCATACACCAGGCCATTATCTTTATAAATGAGCCTTAAGACCTCCTGCTGCTTACCATTGACCGCTACACGCGTCAGGCCACCAAATTTGGCAACACCATAATCCATGTGCACAACGTAGTCCCCTACCTGCAAAGCTTGTAAGGTAGCCGTACCTACACCCTTCGCCTGCGTCAGAGCACGGGGTAGCGTGTAGGGGTAGTGGCGACCTACAATTTGGTGGTCTGTATATATAGCAATGCCCGTTTGGGCATCTACAAATCCCTGGCGCAGCCCGAGACACAGTGTATCGAACGATAGGCTGGCGTCTATCGCTCCTAAACGATCGGTAAGCCGCTCCAGCTGATGGGGTGATGTAGCGATGAGGATATTACGGATCCCCTGCGCTTGGTTGGCCTGCAGACTGTCCTTAAGAAGCCCCAACTGTTGGTGAAAGGAAGTCTGTGCCGTAGCTTGGTAAGTAAATACCTCGTCGGGCTGCTGATCCAAACGGTGCCCAAAGGCTATACGGGTGCGTTGATCGAGTGGTGTTTCCAAAGGACCTTGTTCCCGCAGATCTGCATAATCCTTGCACCAAAGGAAGGTATCCGTTGGAAAAAAATCCAGCAAGTGCGCAGTGGCCTGCTCCTGCATAGGTGGCATGATCATGGCCGTTGCTACAGCATCGACCGAAGCCTGGTGCACTGGGTCGAAAGTCCGTATGCTTTCTATAATTTGATCTGACCACTCTAGGCGGTAGGGCCACGGATGGGCATAAGAAAAGATGTCGATGATGCCGCCGCGTACCGCCAAAGAGCCGGGTGTGTATACAAAATCTACCTGCTCAAACCCAGCTCCTAGCAGCTGCTGTATAAGTGCCGCCATGTCTATGGCCTGCCCTTGACCGATGGTAAAGGTATGTGTTGCGAGCTGGGCTTTAGCTACTACAGGGTTGGAGAGCGCTTCTGGATAGGTGATGACCAGTATAGGGGTCGGTTTTCCCTGACTGAGTTGGTACAATACGGCGCCGCTAGCCAGGGCTTCCGCATGCTGCGGATCACCTAGGGCAGTAGTCTGGGCGAAACCGGGGTAGTAGAAAACAGCTGCTGCTGGTAGCAGGTTGCTGATGTCGTTGTAGAAATAAGCTGCTTCTTCCTTATCCTCCAGCACACAGAGTTGTGTATGCTGGGTGATGGCGTGCAGGCTGGCCACCACTACGGCGTCCAGACTACCGACTAGGCCTTTCAGGTGCCAACAAGTGGGGGGAGACTTTTGAAGTTGATGAGCTAGGGCTTGTACCCAGGGATGGGCCTTGTAAAGGCCTATAAGTTCGTGTGTTTGCAATGCCTACCGGGCCAGGGCCTCGCTACGTCCTGTTTGAACAGTACATCCTTCGCCCACTGGCCCAATCTCCACAATGCCTATTCTTCCTATACACCCTGTATTGCCTAGCCTTAAGTTTACCTAAACAAATTTACACTGAGGCAAGCATAGTTACAATAGATGAACCCCCTAAGGAAATCTGTGCTGTGCAGTTGCGGGCCCGAGACCCATACGCTTGGGCCTGTAAAGTCCAGCCGCATGCGAAAAAGTAGCCAGCTAAGCTAATACGAGCCCAATGTAAGTAAGGGCTGCCCGATGATTTTGTCTTTTGAAGTTACATAGCTTAGATTTGGAAGCGGAACTTACGAGTCCGAGTAAAGAACCCATACAGTGCTACATGCCCATCCGACGCGATGGCCGGTGCATGCATAGAACCTTAAACGACATGAAAAAGATATCGACGCATACCCATTACTACCTAAAGCGTTGGGTTACCCTATCCCTATCAGCCGTCCTCGTACTGGGCGGATTTCAGCAATGTGCGCTACTATCGCAAAAAAGCCGTTCACACCAGGCCCAACCGGATCCAGCCCAGCAGGGTTATGTAACTTCTTCTCTACAGCACATTACCCTGATCAGAGCTGCAGATCAGGTAGACAAAAACCTACTCAAATTTCTAGAGCTATTCGATGTGCCCCATGATGGTACGATAGAGGGTATTAACAAGGCCATGCAGGCGCATTTTCTACGCAAGCCTACCCAGGAACTGCGAGATATGGCACCCGCTGTAGTTACGCCTGATGTGCAAGACCAAGCCTACGCGCTACTGCAAGCCATGGGGTTTATAGATGAAATACCCCATACCGCTGTAGAAGCTGACTATTTCTTACTCTTTGGGGCCTTTACCACAAGAAAAAAGACCCGGTTTCGAGATTTTCTAGATCAATACCAGCAAGAATTACTCCGTTGCAAACAACTGGTGCTGTTGGGAGGTATACGCTACTTGCGTGAAGATGAAATCGCAGATATACAGGAGACATTAGAAAAAGCAGGCAGTTCTCTGCCTACCTTTCTACAGGAACGCCACAAGTGGGCGGCTTTTCAACAGCAATTGGCGCAGTTGCGACATAATGCGCAGTGGCTAGCTGCCCTGCAGTATGTGCCTGAGCAAATCCAGGGCTTATCTTTGGCAGGTCTAAGCGAATTACTCATCCAGCATAAGCAGCTACCCACAGCCCTAGCCCATGCCAAAGTACTGACAGAAACTGACGCGTGGTATCACCTGTGGGCCATGTATGCCCCTGATGTGCTCAAAGCAGCGTTTCAGGAAGGGCATAACTTGATTTTCGTGAATGATCTGAAGATCGGTTCCGAAGGGGTCCAGCGGCCCAACACGAAGACAACTGTAGAGGCTTGGTATTATACTTATCACCCCAAACCGGGACATATTCATGCCAATGTAGAAAAGCCCTATGGCATCAGGATGGAGAAGGCTTTGCGCACATTCTTAGAAGGTCTACCACCTGAAGAACGCGGATTCTCCATTACCTGGAATAGCCCTGCCGCGCACGCGCAGCTAGATTTGGCTGTCTATAAAGACCAATTGGCCCGTACCTTTTACCAAGAGCTGTTGCTCCGCAAAGCCATTGCCTCGGCAGTGTCTAAAAAGGTGTAGCCCCATAACCTGTTGATAACTATGGAGGCCAATAAGAAACTTTGCTATAGCGTAGCGCATCAGCCACACGATTCTCTTTTCAAAAAAGGAATGACTGATATAGAGGTGGCGCAGGACCTTCTACAAAGGTATCTACCACATGATCTCCGAGTCACCCTTGATTGGGGCACACTACGGCATACCAATAGGAGCTCAGTTAAAGAGCATCTTGCCCAAATACATGCAGATATGGCATACCGATGTACCCTACAACACAGTTATGCTCATGTCTACGCCTTGGTGGAGCATCAAAGTACCCCAAATCGACTCTTACCCTTTCGCATAATACAATATGATCTAGCCCTGATAGGGCAACATATAGACGAAGGGTATACACAGTTGCCGATCGTGGTGAACATCTGTGTCTATGCAAGTAAACAGACACCTTATCCGTACTCTGTTGATCTACATGACTGTTTTGAAGATCCTGCTCTAGCCAGAAAACATATGTCCAGCCCTTTCAAGCTCATCCTAGTCGACCTGACTACCATGTCAGAAGACGAGTTAGCGCAGCATGGGCGTGCCGATTTACTACAGATCTTACTCAAGCGTGGTGCTCAAGGAGGAAGTTTTATTCCCTGGGTAAAATCTAATCCGGATATGGTCTTGAAGTTGTTAGATCGGTCCTATGGCATCAGTGGGGTACACTATATGTTGAGCTTAGAGGATCAGGATAAAGGGCAAGAACTATTAGAAGCTATTGCATCAACAGTGCCCAAAAAGAAGGAGGAAATTATGACAGCAGGTCAGTATTTATGGAACGAAGGTATGGAGCGTGGCATAGAACAAGGTATGGAGCGTGGCATAGAACAAGGTATGGAGCGTGGTGCAGAAAACAGCAAGCTAACCATAGCCAAGACTATGTTGCAAGACAATTTACCTCGGGAACAAATCAGTAAGTGGACGGGGCTGGACTTAGCACAAATAGACAGGATTAGCGGGCACTTGTAATATCGCCCGCTAAGCTTTCTTTAGGCTACTTTCCGCATCTCTAAGTGCACCTTGCTGAGCTCTCTGACAGCATATGCCTTGTCAATGATTAGGCTATTCACCTCTTGCTGCGCTGCATACTCGAACATGGCGTCGGTGACAATGGCTTCTAAAATGGACCTTAATCCTCGGGCTCCCAGCTTGATCTCTAAAGCCTTTTCTACAACGTAGTCCAGGGCGTCTTCTGTAAACTGTAACTCTACATCCTCCATTGCAAACAATTTGACATATTGTTTGATCAGTGCATTCTTCGGCTCCGTGAGGATCCTTTTGAGTGTCTGAGCGTCTAAAGGATCTAGGTGCGTACTAATCGGTAGGCGGCCAATCAGCTCCGGAATCAGCCCGTAGGCTTGTATATCGGCAGAGCAAACGTAGGCTAGTAGATTCTCCGACTGGGCAGCAGACGGTACCAACGTTTGCATGGAGAACCCTAAGGGCTGCATATTGAGCCGCTTGCCGATAATGCGGTCAATACCTAAGAAGGCACCTCCACAGATAAACAAAATGTTCTCCGTGTTGATCTGGATCATTTTCTGATCCGGATGCTTTCTGCCTCCCTGAGGAGGTACCCTAACCAAGGTGCCCTCTACAAGCTTCAAAAGCGCTTGCTGTACCCCTTCGCCACTGACATCCCTCGTAATCGAAGGATTGTCACCCTTGCAGGCTACCTTATCGATTTCATCAATGTATACAATGCCCTTTTCGGCCGCAGCTACGTCGTAGTCAGCAGCTTGTAGTAGCCGTGTGAGTATACTTTCTACATCCTCCCCTACATAACCTGCTTCTGTCAGCACAGTAGCGTCCGCAATGCAAAAAGGTACTTCTAAAATGTGCTTGGCTAGGATACGTGCCAAATAGGTCTTGCCTGTACCGGTCTTGCCTAACATCAAAATATTGGATTTCTCTATCTGCACTTCCCCATCATCATGTGGGGGTTGTATGAGGCGCTTGTAGTGGTTGTATACAGCTACTGACAAGACTTTTTTGGCTATATCCTGCCCCACTACGTACTGGTCTAGACGGGCTTTGATCTCTTTGGGGGTGATGAGCTTGGGCTGTGGTGAGGACTCCTGAGGTGCCTGGCTGTCTATGAGCAGAGTGGCATGTTTGACACACTCATCACATATGTGGGCTGTATAGCCTGAGATCAGCATGCTTACTTCTTCATTGCTTCTTTTACAGAAAGAACATCGCATATTAGTTAGGGGATTACTTATTCTTCTCTAGTACCTCGTCAATAAGACCATACTCCTTGGCCTCGGCAGATCGCATCCAATAGTCACGGTCTGCGTGTTTTTCGATTTGCTTGTGGCTTTTGCCCGTATGCTTGGAGAGTATGTTGTACAAATCTTTCTTAATATCGATCATCTGCTTGATGGTAATCTCCATATCCGAGGTCTGGCCTTGAGCCCCCCCTAAAGGCTGGTGAATCATGATCCGCGCGTGGGGGAGGGCAGAGCGCTTGCCTGCAGCGCCGCCCGCTAGCAGCACGGCGCCTAGCGAAGCAGCCAATCCGGTGCAGATGGTGTGTACATCGGGTTTGATATACTGCATGGTATCGTAAATGCCCAGGCCGGGATACACAGAGCCCCCCGGGCTGTTGATGTATAAAACCACGTTTTTCTTGTCATCTGCAGACTCCAAAAATAAGAGCTGTGCTATGATGATGTTGGCAATGTGGTCGTCTATGGGCATGCCTAGAAATATGATCCGATCCATAATGAGCCGCGAGAAGACGTCGATTTCCCTGAAGTGTGTGGGCCGCTCCTCAATGACAGCACGGGTCATGTTCTGTACGTGATCGGTGTACTTGTCTAGCGTAGTACGGCTGATGTTATGCACTTTCGTAGCATAGCTTGTAAATTCTTTCTTGTCAAACATGGGTTATAGGTCTCTGGATATTGATGGGCTGCATGTCCCCAAATCTACACAATTTCGGGTGCGGATGGAGGGACTCGAACCCCCATGCCTTGCGGCGCTAGATCCTAAGTCTAGTGCGTCTACCATTTCGCCACATCCGCATAACACAAATGGGTCGCCCCTCTGGGCCCAGAGGCAAAGTTACTCAATATATGCCGAAGGCGCGTTACATACCCCTACCGGATGCATGGCGCCTACATGGCTGTCTGGTGCGCCGCTAGAGATGATAGCTCGTGCACCATATCGGCCGACCCGATATAGAGACTGGTGCGCTCGTGTATATCTGTGGGTACGATGTCCAGGGTAGGTTGCACGCCGTTGGTGGCCATGCCGCCCGCTCGCTCTGCAATAAAAGCCATGGCATTCCCTTCAAACATGAGTCTGAGTTTCCCGCGTGGGTGCGCACGCGTCGGTGGATATAGGTAGATGCCGCCCTGTAGCAAATGCCGATGAAAATCGGCTACCAAAGCCCCCCCATACCTAACCCCCATTCCCTGGCCTCTACAATGCTGTATATATTGTTGTACGTACGTGGGGAAGCTCTCGTAGTAGCCCCCGTTGACGGCGTAGGTATGGCCCCTCGGCGGCAAGCGTAGCCCAGGCTGAGTGAGCTTAAATGTATCGCTGCTGGGGTCGTAAGTAAATTGATGTACCCCATCTGCCGTTGCATATACAAAGAGCATGGACGTGCCGTACAATAAGTAGCCAGCAGCTACTTGTCGGCGGCCTGGCTGTAAGACTTCGGCTTGATTTATACCACTTGCCAGCGGGGATAGGCGCTGATATATGGAGAATATCGTGCCTGCTGGCGCATTCACTGGTACGTTACTAGAGCCATCTAGCGGATCTATGGCCACTATATACAGACCCGTTGCTGTGTGTAGCTCGATCTGGTTGACTGCCTCCTCAGATATGACGCTGCAGACAGCCCGTGTATTGGCCAAGGTGGATACCCAAATGTCATGCGCCAGGAGATCTAGTTTTTGCTGCCTATCCCCAGAAGCATTGACGGTGTCCAGCGGGCCGGGCCTGCTATCAGTAGCCAACCCCGCTTGGACAATGGCTTCCCGAGTGGCCTTCCCCCCTTCAGCCATGGACCTGAGTAGGGTGACTATGCCGGTCGTCATGTGCTTGTGGCACTGGTGCTCTGTGTGCAAAAAGGACTCCAGTGAGCTGCCTAGCCTGAAACTTTTACTGGTCATCTTTGTTTATGTCTGCTGATCTAGATATCTTAGCCTCAAATTTGCTTAGGAATATAAAAGGGTGAAAAAAACTGTCATTTGTAGGTTTTCTTCTCACACAATGCGTCATGTAGCGCTCTGGTGAGCATACCTTTTAGGGAGAAATAGTCAGGGTATGTGACTTAGCTGTACAATAAAGCGGTATAAGTTAAGATACGGTATCCTGGCCCATTTAATTTATTTATCCGAGTTATGAAAATACACAATAATAAACGGCCTTACATAATGGGGCTGCTATTGCTAATAGGGAGCTTAGTAGGCACGAAAAGCCATGCGCAGATAGCAACAGAAGGGGAAGAAGATTCGCTACAGATTTGTGGTAGTGGAAATGTAGGTGTGGGTTACAATATCATGAACTACCAGGCAAAAGCATTCGCACCTGGACGTATCATGATGCAACCGTCAGTGGGGCTCACATCCCGTACGGTGTGGAGTGCTTCTTCCACACTGGGTGTACGCAAAGCCATTACGGACCATCAGCTTCATCTGGCAGCAGATATGGCATTGGACCTGCAAGATGGTGTGAAGCTCAATAAAATGTATGCCGAATTCAAGAACCTATTGGTAGGGTTCCATGCCAGTAGTTTTGGCAGCGCCGATGTGACGCCTAAGACCCTCGCGGGCAGGCCAAGCAGCGCCGTGGGTTCCAAAGCGCTCCAGTTACGGTTTAAGTACGCTATAAACGAGAGCTTGACTTGGTCTTTAGGTGTCGAGCAAGCTGCTAAATTTGAACTGGGGGATGCTAAGAAGAACCCAACTGTTGCTAGCGACAAGCGTTTCTTGCATGATCTACCTGCAGGTACAATTAACCTGCGCTATGACTATCCTGAGGCTATGGGGCATTTGCACATTAGTGGTTTGGGTAGCATGGTACAGTACTACAATACCACAGAGGACAAATCTTACTTAAAGCCGGCTTTTGGGGTGAACGTAGGTAGTGAGTTGCAAATCGTCGAGGATATGACTGGGTTGAAAGCACAGTTCGTATATGGCCAAGGCATAGGTAAGTACATTGCTGACCTAGCTGGGCTGGAGGCAGAAGTGAATACTGTTTATTTCAAGCCCAATACCACTACGTTGAGCACAATAAATGCTTGGGGAGGTTGTATAGCCCTAGAGCATCGATGGATGCCTGAGCTGCGCTCAACCCTAGCGGGAAGTATGCTACAAGTCCTAGACACGAAAGAAAGAGCAGGTCTAGACCCTTATAAACAGTGCTATAAAATGGGACTATCAGGCTCTGTGAGTCTGTCGTATCACCCTACCGAACAGCTCTATTTTGGCGGGGAGTACTTGCACGGCTACAAAACCACATTAGATGGCAGCAAAAAGCATGGCAATAGCTTCCAAATTGTGAGTGGATTTACATTCTAATTCGCTTCACTAAGGAGCCTTTAGCTACGCCGTAGATTTCTAAAAGCCCAAGGTCATGCTTGGGCTTTTGTTTTTAGCCATGCGCTCCTCTTCCCTAAGCACTGCCTAACACCTCGCTGACCTGCCCATCCCCATGAAAAACCTGAAAGATACGTTCTGCATTTTTCTTACCGTTTTTATTACCACTGCGTTACACGTGCGCATCGGCGTAATACCCCCCCTAGCTAGATTTTTGGACCCTTTTCACGGGTTCTGGCAAAATGCAACTGTAACGGTTAGCAGCTACCCCCCTGTATTAGCTGTATCAGGGCTCCAAGATACTGTCACGATCCACTGGGATAAGCACCAGATCCCCCACATACAGGCCCACAATGATGCAGACTTGTATTGGGCCCAGGGGTATGCCACTGCCTCGCATCGGCTCTGGCAAATGGAGTTTCAGGCCCAGGTGGCAGCAGGTAGGGTATCTGAGATTTTCGGAGCTCGCACCCTCGACTTCGACCGGCTACAGCGTAGAAAAGGCCTTGTGTACGGCGCTCAACACGTATTGTCGACGCTGGCAGAAGACAATATATGCTGGGACATTATACAAGCTTATACTGCAGGCATCAATGCCTACATCTGTACATTGGCCTACAAGGACCTGCCTGTGGAATACAAACTACTTAACTACAAGCCGGAGCCCTGGACGCCTTTGAAAACCGCTTTGTTATTTGTCCAGGTGGCTGATCAGCTAAATGGATATGATGAAAGCCTACGCAATACATACGCCTTGCACCACCTGGGTGAAGCCCACTTTCATTTTCTGTATCCAGCTCACACGCCAGGGTTAGAACCGGTTATTCCCCCACATACACCCTGGTCTTTTCACCCTGTGCCTATCCCTAAGCCTCCTGCTAAGGTGGCGGCATCGTTAATGCCCCAGGGACAGTCAGATCCTACACAACCTATGCACCCTGCACCGGGCAGCAACAATTGGGCTGTATCTGCCACAAAAACGCGCACTGGTGTTGCTTATTTGGCAAATGACCCCCACCTGGGGTTACATATACCTGCTATATGGTATGCTGTGCAGTTGCAATCTCCCAGCGTGCATGTGGCGGGAGTGACCATACCGGGGATACCTGGAGTCCTCATTGGCTTTAATAAAAACATAGCTTGGGGCGTTACCAATGCAGCCTGGCAGGTACGCGATTGGTACCTCATGGACTTCAAAGACGAGACCCGGCGGGCGTACTACTACGATGGTAAGTTGTTAGCGTCACAGTTTCGGGTAGAGGAGATTCAAGTCAGGGGCCGTACCCCTTTTTGCGACACGGTTGTGTACACGCACCTGGGGCCCATTGTGTATGATGAAAACTTCTCAAGGGCAGGGCAGCCACATAACCTGGCTATGCAATGGACGGGGCACCACGCGGGCCATGAGCTGAAGGCCTTTTATTTGATCAACCGAGCCAAAAATTGGGCCGATTTTGAGCATGCCCTACAGTATTACCAAGTACCTGCCCACAACTTCGCTTTTGCTTCTACGCAGGGCGACATTGCCATGGAGATAGCAGGTAAGTTCCCCATACGGTGGCCACAGCAGGGTAGGTTTGTCATGCCTGGCGATGCCTCGATTTACGATTGGGCCGGGTTTATTCCGAGAGATCATCAACCCAGCATAGTCAACCCTATGCAAGGTTACGTAAGCTCAGCGAACGAACGGGCTACGGATAGGACCTATCCTTACCACTACGCGCACCATTATGAGGAGTACTACCGCAACCGGCGGATCCGCCACGTACTGCGAAGCGCCCAGCAAGTAACTGAAAAGACCATGATGCAGCTGCAGCATGACAACTACAATTTGCCTGCGCAGGAAAACTTAGCTAGGTGGTTGCGGTGCCTAGACACTACACAGCTAGACCCGCAACAACAGAGCGCTTACCAGGCTTTAGTCACGTGGAATTTGCAGAATACGGTAGACCAAACGGCCCCCTCCATTTTTGCTGCTTGGCAAGCTGCCTTAGAAAAGAGGCTTTGGGGCCATCTACGGGAAAAAGGTATGCCTAAACCCAGCTTGTATGCTACCTTGTATCTATTACAACACCATGCTGAGAGCCCGTACCTAGCCATCGGAATGACTGAGCAAGACCTTATCCGGGAAGCTTTTACCGAGGCGGTAAATACGCTAGCTTCCTGGGAAGTGCAGCACCACAAGCCCTATCAGTGGGGTGATTATCGCAAGCTATCCATCGAGCACTTGGCCAGGATCAGCACCTTTGGGCTGCACCAACTGCGTGCTGGGGGTGGGGAGCACATAGTCAATGCAAATAGTGGCAACTATGGGGCATCTATGCGACTGGTTGTGGCCTTGGGAAAGGTACCCAGGGGCTGGTTGATATACCCTGGGGGGCAAACGGGCAATCCGGGCAGTCCACATTATACACAGTTTGTAGAAGCGTGGTGTACGGGCGAGTATATACCCCTAACGTTAGACGACAGTAGTGTGCAGCCGGTGGAGGGATGTACGCAGCTATTGCGCCCTCAAAGCTAACCTCATCTGTATGCGATTGGTACTACATATAGGGTTAACGGCCTTGCTGGCGTACATGGTGCAACGGTGTCTACCGGCGTGGTCTGTAGTAGTCTGTGCGGGTGTGGTAGCTATGGGCATAGCATCTACTTATGTCTATGCTTTCTTCGGTGGCTTTATGGGCATCGGCCTGGTCTGGGTGACGGTATCGGCTGTGATTGACGTACGTACTCATTCGATTTTATCTACTAAGATTGCACCTCTGCTCGGGTTACCGAACCCGATGTTATTGGTGTTACTCACAGGATTTATTGGTGGTGTATTAGGCGGGTTGGGTGCTGTAAGCGGCTATCAGTTACGCCGTTTGTTGCGTTCCAATGGCCTTTCTTAGAAGAAGGATTATGTGTCTGAGCTTCTATCGTTTTATGAAGCTGTGAGACCGTTGTGAAATCCCTTAGTATTCCGTAGGTTGGCTCCATACTATATTAACTACCATTAACTTCTAACCGTT
>JBCBRR010000016.1:0-16557 GCA_039819605.1 Bacteroidota bacterium
ACCCTTGAAGAATTCATCCAATTCAAAGAACAATTGGGCAAAGAACGCATAGACTACCTGCGTAGCTTTGCCAAATATCTGCCTAAGGAAAAGAAAACACGCAAAGGCCTGATTAAGAATCTCCTCGCAAAGCTATTCTCCAAATTCTCCTGAATAAAATTGCACTGGGTTACCATCTTCCCTGCAGCTATTCTCTCGCTCCCCACAAAAAAGGGCCATAAAATGACCCTTTCTCTTAACCAATTTTCTCAACCCTACAACTACTCCTCAAACCTAACCTCCTCTAATAATACCTATACCGATAATCCTTCACCTTCCCCCACTTCTCAAGACTCGCAAACATATACCGATTGTGCCTATACTGCATTAACTTCCGCTGCACATCCCGATACTCCTTCACAGCTATCGGTGACGGCTCCTCCTCATACTCCCGATTGACAACCTCCATCACAAAGACGCCTAAATCGTCCTCAACCGGTTTCGAACGCTCCCCAATCTCTAACCCAAAGGCTAATCCAATCGCCTGAATCGCTTTGCCTACCCCCGGCAACTTGCTCTCCTTAAATTCTAACTCCTCTTTGGAAAGTACAACCGCAGCGTCCCCATACTGCATGGCCATATCCTCTAACGTATTGCCCGAAATAGCCCCCAACTTCTCTATGATGTGCTTCGCTTTCTGCTGATTCTTGATCTTGTTCGTTATCTCATCCCGTACGTCTTCTAAATTTGCCGTTCCAGCCTGCCGCTTATCGGTCATGACAGCAACGATGTAGGCACCCTCTAACTCGAAAGTGGGGGACACTTTCCCAATCTTCGCCTCCCCATAGACCCAACGTGCTACCTCCCGGGCATATAAGAACTTGCCTATGTGAAAATCATCCTTACTTACCTGCGCACGATGTACCTCTAACCCATCTTGTAGGGCCTGTGCCTCAAATTTCTTTTGGTTACTAGCTAAACTTCCAAAATTCTCCGCTTGCCTGAGCGCCTTGTCCTTTGTGTCATCTCCCGGTACTAATTTCTTATGAATAATGGCTACCTCATACGGCTTCTCTTGATCCTTGTGAATGGCTACTACTTTGTAAAGCTTATATTTCCGATCTCGCTCTACAGGACCAATGACCATCCCCGGCTTCAAACTCTGTTGGGCTAACGCCTCCGGTAACCCCTGCTCAGTAAATGTCTCATAAGCCAACGCAGAAGGTCCCTCGGTCTGCGCACGCGCAAAGGCCTTGCTGTCCTTAGCTTCCTTAAAGTCTGCGATTAGCGCCTCCAACTCTTGTTCGAAAGCCACTCGGTCTGCTGGGGTAGGTAACATAGGAAACGTTACATAGGCTACACCCCGGCTCTCCTCTACTTGATACTGTGCCTTGTGTTCTTTTAGGTATTGCTTGAGCGAAGTCTCACTAACTTCAGGCAACCCTGACTGCACACTCGTGTAGGGTATGTACAAGTATTTCACATCTAGCTTCGTATTAAATAGCTGATACCTACTGCGCGCAGATGCGTTCGTGACAAATGCACTCTGCAATACGAGCTGATTGTACTTGGTGTTGCACCGGTCCTCGGCCAGCTTTTCTTCTAACTCATGCCACTGCTTTTGTTGCGCTACCGGCAGCTGAGCTAGCTGAGATAGGTACGCTAGTAATTTCTTCTTGTCGAATTTCTTCGTTTCCGAATCTGTGAAAATGGCCTTTAGCCCAGGATGCACATGCTCCCCTTGTACCATATCCACCAGCTCGTCAGATGTTACCGAAATACCGAGCATCTGATGCAGCCGCTCGTAAACAAGATCTGTAACCACCTGCCGCCAAACTTGTTCTTGTAAGATTGTCTTCTCCAACTCACCAGGCATACGCTCGTATTGTAAAAAGAAGCCCTGCTGTAGCCCTTCCCAACGTTCTTGAAAAGCCTGTAAGGTAATCTTCTTACCTGCTACTTCACCAATGATAGGCCGCCTGTTCATAGCCCTGGGCCCGATGCTCAATAGGTCACTGCCTATGAGAAGTAGAATGAGGGTTACCATGGTAATACCTACTATCCACCCTAATTTTTTGCGTATGCTGCTGATTAATCCCATAAAATTGTTTGTGTTAGTTAATAATAATGCTTGTGCTCAGGCCTGTAGAAACGGTTTTGCCTACAACCCTTGCTTATCCTCCTCAAAGCTCTATCCATTCATATTTTGAGGCCACTTCCTTACCGCAGAAAGCCAGGCCTACCTGCAGTATCCTTTTGACATGACGGTAAGTTTTGACCTGTGTGCTATACTTTTTATCCACAATCTGGGCCAAGCCTTCCGAGGCTAGCTCTGCTAAGGCCTCCGCTTTCTGCCCCACCTTGTACTCCAAGATGATTGCTCGATCTCCATGATCTACATTAGGAATAAGTACGGCATCAGGCCTGCCTAGACCACTCTCCCGCTCACTTTCGATGATGTACCGATTTAATAAATTAGACAGTAGGCCCATCATGAAGCCACTGTAGAACACTTCCGCACGTTTAGGACCTATTTGGTGAAAGCTGGTAGATGCATACAGCATCTCCTGTAAATTCTTTGTGAAAGTTTCCACGTCACCAGCTGCCAGTAGATTTGCTAGTGTGAGATAGTCGGCGGGATCTACTTCTAGCTTCTTCGACACCCATGCTATCAACCGCTCTCTATAGATGCGTTGTACTTCATAGTTGGGTATAGATAGTAGGTACTGATTTCCCCCTAAGTCCTTATCTGGGTTTAAATATCCACTGAATAGCATCAAACTGAGCAAACCTATATCACTTTTGAGATTATCGAAGCTGATCTGCTTCGTAATGCACGCGTCCAGTGTACCTCCAGCTATGAGCGTTTGTAAGTCTGGCTGTATATCATCCGTAGTCAACAGCGAATCCATGAGTTGGGTATTTCCACTTTCCAGCCAGTAGTAGTCTAATACACCTCCCTTGCTTAAATAACACATAATGGACCAGGGGTTGTAGAATACTTTGTTGTTAAACGTATACCCATTGTACCATCGCTGTAACTCTTCAGGGGGTGTAGGTGTGGGAACCTTACTGAGTAGCTCGTCTACTTCCTGTTGTGTAAATCCGTAAGAGTTGGAGAAACGTCTATCAAGTAAGGTATACTCTTGGACGTTGTTCAGGCCAGAAAAGAAGTTAGCTTTGGCAATCCGGAAAATACCTGTGACCAGGCCCTGTTCGAGATGGGGATTCCCTTTCAAGGCAGCTCTAAGTAGCCCTCTGACTAACTTCACAACTTTTTGAAGTTCTCCTGGTTCGCATTCTATGTAGGCACTGTTTACAGGTGTGTCATACTCGTCAATGAGTATATATACAGGCTCCCCAAAGTGTTTGTGGAGCAGCTCGCTCAGGAAAAAGAGACTATCTTCCAAATCTTCCTTGTGAAGATCTCCTGTAAAATAACGATCCAACTGTTTCTTCTGTACTTCTTCGAGTAGAGTTTCTTCAGCTTGCATATATCGCTTTAGATATCTGTGTTTGTTGTAAAGCTTGAAGACTTGCCTTTTTACCTTATTTTCTATCTCTTGGTACGAACCCCCGTCCACATCCTTAAATCCTACACTAATAACGGGATATTGGCCCTGATAATCGTTGAATAAGTCTGGACACTGTTGGGCTATTTTGAGCGGAGCCAGTCGCTTTACTTTACCCGTTCTAGGTCTTACTATGATTTCTCCACCTTCAAAGAGTTTATGGTTGATACACTGTTCTCGAGGCAAGGGATTCCCCTGATCATCTACTTCGATAGACAAGAAACACTTGAGCATATCCATATTCATACTTTTGCCCCAGCGACGAGGACGCGTGATGAGTGCTACTTTATCACCACCCTTTAAAAATTCCCGGATGAATAGCGTCTTATCTACAAATACATCACTCTTTAGCAGCAGCTCAGCAAAACTTTCTGTGCCTGTGCATATCTCAATATCATTGTTCAAAGGCTCACAGCGACATACCAAAGGAGATATAATGCGGCTGCTCTTGAAGTAGATAGCGGGCGCAGGCCTATGCATTGGATAGCTACACCTTGTATGTATGCGTTGCTGTTTGTACTGAGCCGGTCTAGAACGTGATGAGCCACATGGGCTCGGCCCACCTACATATGGGCTTTGACAGCCCTGTAACAGTCCCCCGAAGAGTAAAATTCTGATAATATTTTGTTTGGTATTCATGTACATAGTTGTGTATATCAATCTCTTAAAGCTCTATCCATTCATATTTCGAAGCCACTTCCTTACCGCAGAAAGCCAGGCCTACCTGCAGTATCCTTTTGACATGGCCGTAAGTTTTGACCTGCGTGCTGTACTTCTTATCCGCAATCTGGGCTAAGCCCTCCAAGGCTAGCTCTGCTAAGTCCTCCGCTTTCTGCCCTACCTTGTACTCCAAGATGATCGCTCGGTCTCCATGATCTACATTGGGAATAAGTACGGCATCAGGCCTGCCTAGACCACTCTCCCGCTCACTTTCGATGATGTACCGATTTAATAAATTAGACAGTAGGCCCATCATGAAGCCACTGTAGAATACTTCCGCACGTTTAGGACCTATTTGGTGAAAGCTGGCAGATGCATACAGCATCTCCTGTAAATTCTTTGTGAAAGTTTCCACGTCACCAGCTGCCAATAGATCTGCCAGACTTTCATACTCATTGGGGTCCACCTCTAGCTTCTGCGACACCCATTCTATCAACCACTCTCTGTAGACGCGTTGTACTTCATAGTTGGGTATAGACAGAAGGTACTGATCTTGCCTCAACTCCCTAACTGGACTTAAGTATCCACTGAATAGCAGTAAACTCAATAGGTCTTTCTTACATTTGAGGTTATCGAAGCTGACCTGCCTCGTGATGAACGAATTCAGCGTGCCTCCAGCTATGAGCGTCTGTAGGTCTTGCTGCATTTCATCCGTAGTCAAGATCGGATCTATGACTCGGGTACCCCCACTTTCCACCCAATAGCGACTTAATTTACCCCTGGTTTTTAGATAATGCATAATTGACCAAGGATTATAAACTACTTGGTCGCTAAACGCATACCCATTGTACCAACGTTGCATCGCTTCAGGGGGTTTAGATGTAGGGACCTTACTGAGTAATTCATCTACTTCCTGTTCTGTAAAGCCGTAAGAAGTAGCAAAACGTCTATCGAGTAAGGTATACGCCCGGACGTTATTCAGGTTAGAGAGCAAGTCAGCTTTAGCAAGCCTGAGGATACCTGTGACCAACCCCTGCTCAAGATGAGGATTCCCTTTCAAAGCAGCTCCTAAAATTTCCTGGAATAGCTCTAAGACATTTTTAATTTCTTTTGGTGGAAGTTTTAGACAGGCTCTGCTGATGGGTGTTTCATACTCATCAATGAGTATATATACGCGTCTTCCAAAGTGTTTATGGAGTAGCTTACTTAGGAAGCGAAGACTATCTTTGATATCTTCTTGGTTGAGCTCATCCGAAAAATAACGGTCTAGCTGCTTCTCATCTGCATCTTTAAGTAACTTTTCACCAGCTTGGCTATACTGATCTAGATAGCCGTGACTTTCTGTGTATAAATTGACAATTTGTCCTCTAACTCCTTCTTCTATCGCTCGATATGAACTTCCATCCACATCCTTAAATCCTATGCTGATAACGGGGAATTGGCCTTGATAATCGCTGACTAAGTCTGGACACTGCTGGGCTATTTTGAGTGGAGCCAGTCGCTTCACTTTACCTGTTCTAGGTTTTATTACGACCTCTCCCCCTGCAAAGAGCTTATGGTTGAGACACTGTTCTCGAGGTAAGGGTTGCCCTTGGTCATCTACTTCAATAGATAAGAAGCACTTTAACATGTCCATATTCATGCTTTTGCCCCAGCGGCGAGGACGCGTGATGAGTGCCACTTTATCACCACCCTTTAAAAATTCCCGGATGAATAGCGTCTTATCTACAAATACATCACTCTTTAGCAGCAGCTCAGCAAAACTTTCTGTGCCTGTGCATATCTCAATACCACTGTTCAAAGGCTCACAGCGACATACCAAAGGAGATACAATGCGGCTGCTCTTGAAATACACAGCTGGCGCAGGCCTGTGCATTGGATAGCTACACCTCGTATGTATGCGTTGTTGTGTATGTCCTACCGGCCTAGAGCGTGATGAACCACACGGGCTCGGCCCACCTACATATGGGCTTTGGCAGCCCTGTAACAGTCCCCCGAAGAGTAAAATTTTGGCAATGCTTTGTTGGATGTATGGTTGCATGCGATTTTTTTCAATTTAGTATAATGCAAAGATAAGATGCTGATCAATAAGATGATACGCCCGTCTTGCAGTATCTTGCCATCCAATATGGCCCTAGACATCGATAAAAAGCAGCACAACGCTTTCGCAGACCTTATCCTGCCCCTACCTATCCCCAAACTGCTGACCTATGGCGTGCCGCCTGCAGCATCCCCTATGCTCGGTAGTAGGGTCATTGTGCCGCTGGGTACACGAAAAATTGTGACCGGCGTCGTAGCCCATATGCACAATCACCCACCTAACTATCCGACAAAAGATATCCTGGAAATCTTAGATACAACCCCCATACTCTCAGCTACGCAACTCGCCTTCTTTACCTGGATGGCAGATTACTACTTATGTACGCTGGGGGAAGTGCTCAAAGCCGCGCTGCCCGCAGGGCTGCGGCTGAGTAGCCAGTCGCGGCTACAACTTTCCCCAACGGCTGACCTAACCCGTATCGTATGCTCGGATGCAGAGCAACAAGTGATAGAACTGTTGCAAAAACACGCCAGCCTATCCTACACAGCCCTAGCCAAAGCCATCGATCGAAAACATATTCCGGGTGTTATGAAACGACTGCTGGCTCAAAAAGTGGTGCTCCTCTTTGAGGAGGTCCAAGAAAAATATAAGCCTAAAAAGGAGCTGCGTATCCGGCTGGCACCCCCTTTTGTAGCCGATATGTCCCAGCGCCAAGGGCTCTTCCACCAACTCGAAAGAAGCCCTAAGCAATTGGATATACTCCTCAAATACATATCCCTGACTGCCCAAGCACCCACCCTAGCTGTACCCAAGAAAGAATTGCTAGGTACGACGGGCTCCACAGCTGCCTTGCGTAGCCTACTTAAGCAGGGTGTTTTTCTCGAAGAAGAAGTAATTGTCCCCCGCATAAGCCCTGTACAGACGACCCCATTGCCCACAGATACCCTGAGTGCCGCTCAGCAAACAGCGCTAGACGCCCTATACCAAGCCTTCAAAACACACGATACTGTCTTGCTACATGGGGTTACCGGTAGCGGTAAAACGGCCCTCTATGTGAGGCTTATACAGGATACTTTGAAGCAGGGCGGTCAAGTCATCTACCTACTCCCGGAAATTGGGCTGGCTACACAGATGGTGAGCCGCCTGACCAAGGTGCTGGGTCATCAGCTGGCTGTATACCACGCTAAGTATGCTAGCAATGAACGGGTTGAGATCTGGCACAGCCTCTTAGCAGGTACTTGCTCCTTGGTCGTGGGCGTTCGCGCTGCGCTGCTATTGCCCTTTCATAATTTGCAACTCATCATTGTCGACGAAGAACATGCCCCCAGTTATAAGCAGACAGATACCGCCCCCCGATACCATGCACGCGATGCAGCCTTAATGCTGGCTAAGCACCACAAAGCCCGGGTACTGTTGGGCTCAGCTACCCCGTCGCTAGAAGTGTACTACTATGCCCAGATCGGTAAATATGGGTTGGTAAAGCTGACTGAGCGGTTTGGAAAAGCGGCTTTACCAGTAGTACACCTCGCTAATCTAGCCGCCGAGCACCACAAGAAGCCCCTCTATGGCGAATTTACTACCCGCTTGTTGGAGGCCATGCGCGCAGCGCTCAGCCGGCAAGAGCAAGTCATTGTTTTTCAGAATCGGCGAGGCTATGCCGCGTATGTGCTTTGCATAGACTGCCATTGGGTGCCCAGGTGTACCCAGTGTGCCATTAGTCTCACCTATCACCAATCGGCTCGTCGATTGGTGTGTCACTACTGCGGCTATCGCATGTGTGTGCCACCCGAATGCCCAGTGTGCGGCGCCCGTCGGCTCAAAAATGTCGGCTTCGGTACGGAAAAATTGGAGGAAACCTTACAGCAGTGCTTCCCGGATAAATATGTCAAACGTATGGATGCAGATACTACCCGGCACAAACAAGGCTATGCCCAGCTGCTCACAGCCCTGGAGCAAGGGCATGTTGATATGCTGGTAGGCACGCAGATGATTACCAAAGGGTTAGATTTTGCGCGGGTGGCCCTGGTAGGGGTCCTAGATATCGATAGGCTGCTGTATTTCCCAGATTTTAGAGCGCATGAGCGTTGCTTTCAGCTGGTTACTCAGGTGGGGGGTAGGGCAGGCCGGCGAGAAAAGCAGGGCCAAGTAATTATCCAGACCCAGCACCCCCAACACCCGGTACTGGACGCGATTGTACACCATGACTATGAACAGATGTACCGCCGTGAGCTGACCGAGCGGGCTACCTTCTGGTATCCTCCGTATGTAAGGCTGATTAAGGTGACGCTGCAGCATGTAGATCAAGCAGTGGTGACAGCTGGAGCCCAGGAACTAGCACATCAGCTGCGATCTCGATGGGAAGAACGCGTCTTAGGCCCCCAAGCCCCTTGCGTAGCTAGGGTGAAGTCTCGGTACCGCATGGACATTTGGGTGAAGATCCCTAAACAGGCAACTAGCGATCGGGTAGGGGCTAAAAAATGGCTCCAGGAAGTGACCTACAGGCTCTTGCGGCAGCAAGCGTACCGGCAGCTTAGCGTCATTTTTGACGTAGATCCGGCCTAGTGTCGCTAGGCGTGCAAGAGGCTACTGCCGCCTATGATTTCTGCAATCTCGTTGGTGATGCTTGTCTGCCGTGATCGATTATACGTAAGGCGTAATGATTTCAAGAGTTCTTCAGCATTGTCTGTAGCCTTACCCATCGTCGTCATACGGGCCGCGTGTTCAGCAGCTTGCGAAGACAGCAGTGTCTTGTAAAGACGCACTTGCAAGACGTGCGGTAGCATAGCTGTTATCAGCTTGTCTGCGGTAGGCTCGTAGATGTAGTCGATAGCACCTGCCCCCGTAATGGGCGGCATGGGCAAGAAAGGCACTACCTGCAAAGACTGCCTGGCTACGCTCAAAAACTGATTGTAAATCAGGTCAATGCGGTCATACCGATGCGCTCCAAAAGCCTCCATCATGTAGTTGGCCGCTGCGCTAGCTGAAGATAAGCTAGGTTGCCGGCTTAGGGATACATAATCTGTGATGCACCTATGCGTCGATCTCTCCAAGCCCTGGGCTGCCTTTTTGCCAATGGCCAATAGATGGATATCGGCCATCTGCGAAAATCTTTGCTGGCACTCACGAATATGCGTCCTTACTTTCCGCAAGATATGGTTGCTGAAAGAACCGCAGAGCCCCTTATCAGCAGCTATGACGACTAGCAATAGGCGCTGCACTGGGCGCTCCTCCGTATACAGCTTGGGCAACGGCCGCTCCGTGGCTGCTATTGCCTGCTGCAGGAGACTGTGTAGCTTCTCTGCGTAGGTATTGACCTGCTGGAGGCTGTACTGGACCCTGTGTAGCTTGGCTACAGACACCATCTTCATGGCTTGGGTAATCTGCTGCGTGGCCGTTATAGAGGCCATGCGGTGCTTGATTTCTCGGGTAGTCGCCATGCCTTGCTGGCCCTAGGGCGCCGTAGCCCCCGTATACTGTTGCGCTAAGCTAGCAGCTTCTCGATCTAGCTGCTCAGCAATGGTCGCATCCCATATACCTGCAGCAATCTGAGCCAAAATATCACTGCACTCAGCTGTAAGTAGCGTGAGGTAGGCTTTCTCGAACGTCTTGACAAGATGTAGGGGTATGGCATCTACGTGTCCCCTGGTGGATGCATACAACAGCGCTACCTGCTGTTCGATAGGAATAGGATGGTAAGGAGGTTGCGTGAGTATCTTTTGATTCCTGTAGCCTCGGGCAATCGTCTTTTGCGTGGCTTTGTCTAGGTCCGCGCCAAATTTGGCAAAGGTCTCTAGCTCGTGAAATTGCGCCTGCTCCAATTTCAAAGTGCCCGCTACCTTGCGCATGGGCTTCAGCTGTGCAGCACCTCCGACGCGCGATACGGAGATACCCACGTTAATGGCAGGGCGAATGCCTGCATTAAACAGATTGGCTTCTAGAAATAGCTGCCCATCTGTTATAGAGATGACATTCGTAGGTATATAGGCAGATACATCCCCGGCTTGTGTCTCTACGATGGGCAAAGCGGTTAGCGAGCCACCTCCGCGTACGTTAGGGCGAAGCCCCTCAGGCAGGTCATTCATCTGGCGCGCTATTTCGTCATTGTCATTGATCCGGGCTGCCCGCTCCAAGAGCCGAGCATGCAAGTAAAATACATCTCCGGGAAAAGCTTCTCGCCCCGGGGGTCTCCTGAGTAGGAGAGAGGCCTCTCGATAGGCTACGGCTTGCTTAGACAAGTCATCGTAGATAATGAGCGCGGGCCGGCCTGTATCCCTGAAGTACTCCCCAATGGCTGTCCCAGCAAAAGGGGCAAAAAACTGCATAGGCGCCGGTGAGGCGGCGGGCGCCGCTACGATGGTCGTATAGTCCATGGCCTGGTGCTGGCTCAACTCGGCTACCACCTGGGCTATTGTGGAGGCTTTTTGTCCAATGGCCACATAAATACAATATACAGGGTGGCCTTGCTCAAAGCAACTGCGTTGGCTGATGATCGTGTCTAGGGCCAGTGTGGTTTTACCGACTTGCCGGTCCCCAATGACCAACTCCCGCTGCCCCCTACCGATCGGAATCATGGCGTCGATGGCTTTGATCCCCGTTTGCAGCGGCTCACTTACTGGCTGCCGATACAATACGCCCGGGGCTTTCCTTTCTAGCGGCATGGCCACTTGCTCGCCTGTGATAGGGCCCTTACCGTCGACAGGCTCTCCCAGCGTATCCACGATGCGCCCCACAATGCCTTCCCCCACTTTGATAGCAGCTATTTCTCGGGTACGCTTGGCCTGGTCCCCCTCCTTGATCCCTGCCGAAGATCCTAAAATCACAGCACCTACATGGGTCTCTTCCAAATTGAGCGCTATGCCTTTGTGGCCATCTTCAAAACAGATCAGCTCCCCTGCCTGTACTTTCGATAAGCCATATACCCTGGCTACCCCGTCACCCACCTGCAGGACAGTGCCTACTTCGTCTATAGTGGCATCGGTACTAAAATTAGCCAGCTCCTTTTGGAGCACTGCGGAGACTTCATCGGGTTTTATGTGTGTCATGATCCAGTCGTCTTGTCGATTATATTTTTACTTGTCTTGCCCATAGTGCTGTTGGAGTACACGGAGCTGTTGCTTGAGCGATTGATCGAGTTGCTTATCTGCGACCTGCAAAATATACCCGCCCAATAGGCGCGGGTTGACATCTTGTACCAATGTCACGGCGCGGCAAGGGCATAGGGCTTGTGTAAGCTTCTCAAAGCCCGCGATCATGCTTTGGGGCAATGCAAAAGCGGTTTTGAGATAAGCGGTCCTGGTCCCCTGTATCGCATCGTATTGGGCTAGGAAAGCTTCCATGATTTCGGGCAATATGGCCTCGCGCCCTCGCTGGCTAATGAAGTCGAAGAATTTGAGCACCAGGGCGTGTACCTTACCGCTAAAAAGGGCTTGCAAAACCGTGGCTTTCTTGGCGCGATGCAAAATGGGGCTCTTGAGCACCTCGCGCAACCTGCCATACGTCTTGAGTATCTGATGGCACAAAGAGACACTGGCATGGATATCCCGCAGGGCATTTTCTGCCTTAGCCTGGTGCAATAAGGATTTTGCGTATCGCGTGGCTACACTTGTGGTGGGCATATGGGGTCAGTAGTTCCTCTCACTGCAGGGTCACTTTGAGAGTAACTTATCGAGCAATTCGGTTTGCTGGTCCGTTGTACGCAACTCTTTCTGGAGCAATTTTTCAGCCACTTGTACAGCCAGCATACCTACCTCATTCTTCAGGGCCGTTAGAGAAGCTGCGTGGGCCTCCTGAATAGCCAACTGGTTTTGGTGCAGTATATCTTGGCTGAGCTTTGTGGCCGTTTGCTTAGCCTCTTCCAAAATCGCCTCCTTGGTAGACACGGCCGTGGCAATGATGCTTTCCCGCTCTGCCTGTGCCGCCGCCAAGATGCGGGTTTCTTCTGCCTGCGCTGCCGCCGCTTTTTTATCAGCTGCTGAGGCCGACGCCAAGGCTTCCTCTACATATTGCTCTCGCTCCTGGATAATACGCAGCATAGGTTTCCACCCAAATCGGCCTAAAATCCACAAAACAGTTAGTAGCGTCAGGGTCTGCCAAAAGATAAGCCCAAACTGCGGCGTAATAAGTTGCATACTGTGCGGTGCCAGGCTGTTCTATAGCCTAGGCGTATGACTCCCGTTACTTGGTAGCGATCAGTAGACAGATGAGTACGCCGAAGAGCGCTACCCCCTCGATCAAAGCGGCTGCAATGATCATGGCTGTCTGGATTTTGGCACTGGCTTCCGGCTGGCGCGCTATGGATTCCATGGCTGCACTGCCTATTTTACCAATGCCCAGCCCAGCCCCCAGGGCTACGATACCAGCGCCCAAGCTAGCTCCTAATAAAGTGAGATTTGCATCCAGTAATTGTGTCATATTGAGTTGCGTTGTGTTGTTGAATTTTCTTGGTTAGTCATGCGGCTAGGAAGCTGTACTGCCATGACTTTCTACCGCCGTGCCCACATAGATAGCTGACAAGAGCGTAAATATATAGGCCTGAATGAAGGCGATTAAGAACTTGAGCAGCAGCATAAACGCCCCGAAAGGGACGCTTACAAGACCCATCCAAGCCGTACGGAAAATGAAGATAATACTTATGATGCTAAGCAGTATAATGTGCCCTGCCGTAATGTTAGCAAACAGGCGAAAAGCCAAGGATATGGGCTTGGTGAGCAACCCCATGCATTCTACAGGAATCATGACAGGCAGTAGCCACTTGGGTACCCCAGGTGTACAAAAGACATGCTCCCAATAGGCCTGGGTAGCGTGCAGGTGTGTTGCACAGAACGTGAACAAGGCCAGCACCAGCGTTACGGAGATATTGCCGGTAACATTGGCAGCCGCTGGTAGCAGTCCCAGGACATTATTCAACCAAATGAAGAAAAATACGGTCAGCAGATAGGGCATGAACCTAACATACTGTTGAGATCCTATATTGGGGATAGCGATCTCATTGCGCACAAATAGAACGACCCATTCAAACAAAGCCCATACCCCTCGGGGTACTTGGCGCGATGCCTGTTGGTAACGCTGCTGTGCCCAGAGTACAAATACGATAAGTAAGCTAGCACTTACCCACAAAGCCGCTACATTTTTGGTGATGGATAGATCGTAAAAAGAGCGGTTGGGGTCGACCGCCTGAATGGTATCTGCAGCAGTTAGCCGGTAGCCTTGGTAGGGTATAGGGTGATGATCGGCATCAAAAAAACGGTGTGAAAGGAAGCAGTCTAGGCCCTGATCTCGTGAGAAAATGATGATGGGCAGTGGGAGGGTAATGGGCGTTTGGCCCCAGGTCATAAAGTGCCAGGCATGTGCATCACCAATGTGGTGCATGATAAAATCTGACCCTTGGCCCTGTTCTGGAGCAACACTCCAGGCCGGCCTGGGGATGGCCCAGGCGATAGCCAGCAAAAATACGTACCGTCGATATCTCATAGGCTTCTCCTACCTACCCGGCTGGCGCTACTAGGCCCCAAAGTAATTTCGGATCGCTTGTTTGATGGCTTGCATAGCCTGGGGCGAAGGATCTCGAAAATGATGAATCTCCGACTCTATGAAAGGGGTAATCATGGTATTTGGGGTGCCATTTGCTATTTGACTCTCGAGCGGAATCAGGCCGTCATGCACTACGTGGCCTACAAGGCCGTCTAATATGATGTCCGGGCTTTGGGACTGTTGAGCCGCTATGCGCTCGACCAGCTTGCCGATACCTGTGTCCTGAATATGACTATGACGGCATAGCCTGCTGGCTACGGTCAGCATGGGCACGGACACCCTATTGAGCTTCGATTTAAAGGCGTGTACGAAATTGTTCTGTGGATTTAGGTCACATATCGTTTTACATTGCATCAGGTTGGCTATCTCCTGATAAGGCGATGGTAAGTAGGCAGCTGGTGTGCCTGGTGGCAGCACACGCCGCATGGCGGATATACAGGGAGCCCCTTCTAAGGGAGAATGGTAGGCAATGATACCTTTTATGTCGGTTTGGTATGCGCAGCGATCATACGTTTCGATGGCTACTACACCCCCTGCGCTGATCCCGAAAAAAACAAGGGACTTATGCGTTAGCCCAGCTGCCTGTAGATCCTGGTACGTGGCATATGCCTGTGCTGCGATGGGTTGGGTCTCGTCGCGTTGAAAAGCTACCACATGCGTAGCTGGGAAGGTCTGCGTTAGCTCACTTTTGATGTTGTCCAATTCACTTACACGATCCTGAAAACCGTGAAACAAGACGATGGCCGATCCCGGAATGCGGACCGTCTCCGGGGATGAGGTTGGCGCCGTTGTCGAGGCGTTATGACTGCCTCCGGGTAGGGTTTTACAGCTACAGGCAGTCAAGCTAAGTAGGCTGAATAGGTATACATACAGTTGTTTCCTTACCATGGTTACTTTTATTTTCTTACTTTCGGGCCTTCTCCCCATTTTTTTGGGTATGCTATTCAACTAAATTACAAACTTTGTTCACTAACCAAAACTTCACCCAGCGCGCAGCAGTATGCCTCGTGATAAGCGATTATGTCATGCCATACAGATACCGGCTGCTGATGCACAATCTTGGTAAGCTTTGTGTACCGCTCTTGTTAGCAAGCGTGTGCCATGCCCAACCCCATGCCCCATCTTCCGCAGCCGGCCTGACATCTCCTCCTATCTATCAGCTCGACCTGTGCATACCCATGCTCCATTTTATTCAAAACAACGAATATTTGGGCCCTGTGGTACAGGGGCACACCCTAGCTGGCTACCAGCTTCACCCCATGCTACGGCTTTATCCTGCCGCGTACCTCCAGACAGACTGTGGGGTCTTTGTGCGGCGGTATTGGGCTGACCCACGTTTTTACACCTATGCTGAGCCTACTTGCACCCTACACTATCAAAGAAGGGGATTCGCTTTCACAATAGGTACCCTAGCGGCGTATCCAGCTACGCGATGGCTAGCCCCCTTATATGACCAAGAACAGCAGTTGCAAAGGGGGCCCGAACCCGGCATACGGCTACAGTACAGCCGAGATAGAAGCTGGTGCGATCTGTACCTGACCTGGTTGGCCTGGCTTTGCCCGGCAGCAGCCCGGCCTGAAGAATTTATTGTAGGCTTATCTGCAGCGCACAGCTTGTTCCATACGCGCTCGCTGCAGATGGTGGTACCCATCCAGGGTATCCTGTATCACGTAGGGGGGCAAGGTATATCTGTACAGAGCTACAGTTGCGTGGCGGGGGCGGTAGGTGCGCAGTTGACCCTATCCGCTCCCGTTGTCCGTGGGTCGGTCTACTATCTGTCAAATCAGTATCTCGCTTCAGTTGTGCGGCCTGCTCAGCGCGGCCATGCCCTATACATGTGTCTGGCTTGGGATACACGTCGGCTGTCTGTGGCGGGCAGTTACTGGTATGGGCACCATTTCTCTTCGGAAAACATAGGTGACCCGCTCTACCAATCTTTTGTGCTGATAGACCGCAAGGTACAAGGTGTGTACCCCATTCGGCAGCTCCTTGTACTGCATCTACTTTACACATATCCGCTCAGTAAGCAAGTACGTTTGCAAGTACAAGTGGCCCCTTACTACGACATTCGGCATCGCCTACTGGAGCATGCCGAAGGGCTTTACGTTACCTACTCACCGGTCTTTCGGCTCAAAAATGTAGCTGATGTGGCTTCGTAACGCCCCTATGCCCGGTTTGCCAGCTGCTTTGCGTAGTTTTGGGTAGCCCAAAGAGATAGGGGAAAATTCCATCATGAGAAAAAATCTATTCAGCTTCTTGCTCGGCACCGTTGCCGGCGTTGTGCTAGGCACCTGGTTTCGGGATGAAGACAAGCAAAAAGTTAGGGGCGTGTTGTGCAAGCAAGCACGGCGCTGGCTAAAAGAGTATACCGCTTGGCGTCACGAGAGCCTAGACAAGTTTAAAGAAGGCGTTGACAAACTCAAATCACGTATAGGGTTGGAAGTATAGGGATATGCTGTCTAACTATTGGGTACTACCATGATGGAATGTACTACCCTACAAGGCAAGAAGGCGTGTCAGGAGTTACTGTCCAAGCTGTTCTGCGAGTTGCGCAACCTTTGCAGTATCTAACCCTGTCAAAGAGCATACTTGTTCTTTAGGTAAATGGGCCAATAGCATTTGTGTAGCTATCTCTACCTTACTCTCTTCTTTGCCTTTCTCTAGGCCTACTTGTTCACCTTCTTGTCTACCTTTCTCCAGGCCTACTTGTTCACCTTCTTGTCTACCTTTTTCTAGGCCTATTTCTTCACCTTCTTGTCTACCTTTCTCCAGGCC
>JBCBRR010000017.1:0-15994 GCA_039819605.1 Bacteroidota bacterium
TTTCCCCTGCGGGGGGGGGGGGGGGACTAGGGTTATGTATCTGGGCTTCTATCGTTCTATGAGGCTGTAGTTGTAGTTTGATAAGTTCTTGTTTTACGATACTTTTCCCCTGCGGGGGCTTCGTAAGTGCCGCGAGCCTGCTAACTTGCCTCCCTAGCTCCAAAACGATTTTTTTGCGTTACTTTTTTCATCGCAGGAAAAAAGTAACAAGCTCAACTACTCTACCGTCACTGACTTGGCCAAATTCCTAGGCTGATCCACATCACAACCCCTAGCCACCGCCATGTAATAAGCAAACAACTGTAAAGGCACTACCGACACGATGGGCATCAAAGCCGGATACGTAGCCGGCACCTCAATCACATAATCCGCTAGCCGCGCAGCCTGTACATCCCCCTCTGTCACCAACGCTACAATCTGCCCCTTCCTGGCTTTCACCTCCTGCATGTTGGATATCGTCTTCGCATAGGTCTCATCTTGCGTAGCCATACATAATACCGGCATATCCTGATCAATCAACGCCATGGCACCATGCTTCATCTCGCCAGCCGGGTACCCTTCCGCATGTACGTAAGACAGCTCTTTGAGCTTTAAAGCACCTTCTAAGGCAATGGGGTAATTATACCCCCTGCCTAAGTACAGAAAATGCTTGGCTGCCTTGCATACTTGGGCGAGATACTGAAACTGATCAGCTTGCTGTAGAATCGCTTGTATCTTGGCGGGTAAATCAGTTAATTCTGCCAATAGTTCGCTAAAACGCGTACGTGAAAGGGTACCTCGCCTTCGACCAAGCTTGAGGGCTAACATAACCAAAACGGCTACCTGTGTTGTGAAGGTCTTTGTACTGGCTACCCCGATTTCCGCCCCGGCATGTGTGTATATGCCTGCTCGCGCAGCTCGGGCAATGGAGGAACCTGCTACATTACAAATACTGAACACCTGGGCGTCATGCTCCTGGGCCAGCTGAATGGCCGCTAGCGTATCTGCTGTTTCGCCTGATTGTGAAATGGCCCAAACGATATCCCCAGCTTGTATAATCGGATTTCTATACCGAAACTCCGAAGCGTACTCTACCGTGGTGGGTATTCTGCAGAAGCCTTCCAAGAAATACTTGGCTACTAACCCCGCACACCATGAACTCCCACAAGCCACAAGCGTCATGCTCGGGGCATGGCTGAGCGTATCGAGGTGTTCTAAAATACCCCCTAGCTTGATGTCGCAGTCTGTCTTGTCGATCCGCCCGCGCATGCAATCTACCAAGGCCTTCGGCTGTTCAAAGATCTCCTTGAGCATAAAGTGTGCAAAGCCGCCCTTCTCGATGGCTTCTACATCCATGTCTACTTTCTGTACACGCGGCAGCAGTGGTATGTCTTCCATATTGCGCATCGATAAGCTGCCTGGCTTCACAATGGCGATCTCGTGATCGTCCATATAGACTACACGATCGGTATGCTGTATGATGGGGGCACAGTCTGATGCGATGAAAAATTCATCCTGGCCGACGCCCACCATGAGGGGGCTGCTCTTTCTAGCCGCTATGAGCATATCGGGCTGATCTGCTGACATAACTACGAGCGCGTAGGCACCTACAACTTGGGTCAGTGCCCATCGCAAGGCTTTATCAAGGGGATAGGCGTGCGTTCGCTGTATATTTTCTATCCAATTTACCAACACTTCTGTGTCGGTATCGCTACGAAAGGTGTAGCCTTGTTGTATGAGTTCGCGTCGGAGTGCTTCCTCGTTTTCTATGATGCCGTTGTGTACGATGGCTAACTGGCCTGATACAGAGACATGTGGATGCGCATTCTGATCGTTGGGTATACCGTGGGTGGCCCAACGTGTATGCCCGATCCCTATCTGACCTGCCGGATGTTTGCCTTGAATATACGTGGCTAGTGTCTTGACTTTGCCTGCTTTTTTATACACATTGAGTTGGTCATCGAGCAGGGCAATGCCTGCGCTATCATACCCTCTGTATTCTACTTTTTGTAGACCTTCCAGAAGGAGTGTATAAGCTGGGCGCCTACCGATATAACCGATAATACCACACATATTTTGCGCTAATCCTGGGTGTTTTTGAGCAGCTGTAATAGCTGGGTCAGTGTACTTTTCAATGCCCTGCGATCTACAATGCAATCTAGAAACCCACGCGCCAGTAGAAATTCTGCTGTCTGGAAGCCTTTGGGTAAGCTCTTGCCTACCGTTTCTTTGATCACTTTGGGTCCTGCAAATCCGATCAATGCACCCGGCTCTGCCATATTAATGTCGCCTAGCATGGCAAAAGAAGCACTCACACCCCCGGTAGTGGGGTCAGTAAGTAGGGAAATGTAGGGGAGTTGGGCAGTTGCCAGTTGGGATAGCTTAGTCGTAGTCTTGGCCATCTGCATCAAAGATAGGCTGCCTTCCATCATCCGGGCCCCGCCTGATTTGGAGATAATGAGCAACGGTAGACGCTGTTGCAGTGCATAGTCAATGGCTCGGGCTATTTTTTCGCCGACTACAGACCCCATAGAGCCGCCTATAAAACTGAAGTCCATGCAGGCTATGGTGATTCTTTGCCCATGCATGTACCCATGTGCTGCGCGAACAGCTTCTTTGAGCTGTGTCTCCTGCTGGGCTTTGATTAGGCGGTCTGCATAGGGCACCTTATCGACAAAATGCAGTGGGTCGCCTGAGGTGAGCTCAGCATCTAGCTCTTCAAATTGATTATCGTCAAAAAGTATACTGAAGTACTCCCGCGAGCCAATACGCACATGGTACCCATCTTCTGGCGATACATAGGCGTTCTCGCGCAGCGTCTGCATACGTATGAGCTTGCCTTGCTGTGTTTTGTACCATAAACCTTCTGGTATCTCTTTCTTGAGGGCAGTGGGGGTTAGGATGCCTTGTTGCTTTCTTCTAAACCAAGCCATGAATTAACGCAAGATATACATCTTTGTCTATAATATCTATCAGGCTATCGTGATGGCTGGCGTCAAATATACATCTTGTATGGCATGTAGCAGCTGAATGCCCTCCTGAAAAGGTTTCTGAAAGGCTTTGCGACCCGCAATGAGCCCCATGCCGCCGGCCCGTTTGTTGATGACCGCTATCCTGACTGCCTCTGCCAAATCACTGGCTCCGCGCGCAGCTCCCCCTGAATTTATAAGCCCTATCCGGCCCATATAGCCGTGGGCCACTTGATACCTGCACAAATCGATGGGGTGGTCAGCAGTAAGTTTGTCGTACATACGGGGGTGTACTTTCCCAAACTGTAGGGCTGGGAAGGCCCCATTGCATTCTGGTAGTTTTTGCTTGATCAGGTCGGCTTGAATCGTAACCCCTAAGTAATTGGCTTGCGCTGTGGCATCTGCCGCTAGATGGTAATCAGCCTGGGGTGTCTGAAAAGCTGCATTGCGCAGATAACACCACAAAACCGTAGCCATCCCCATCTCATGTGCCTGCTCGAAGGCTGCTGAGACAGCGGTGAGTTGCCGCATGGCTTCTGCAGACCCGAAGTAGATGGTGGCCCCAACGGCGGTAGCCCCTAGGTCCCAAGCGGCTTTTACGGATCCAAACATAGTTTGGTCGTATTTGTTGGGATAGGTGAGCAGCTCATTGTGGTTGATTTTGGCGATGCACGGGATCCTATGCGCATATTTTCGAGATACGATGGCCAGGGCGCCTAGTGTGGTCGCTATCGCATTGCACCCCCCCTCGATAGCCAGCTCTACCCGATTAGCTGGGTCCAGGTACATGGGGTTGGGGCCAAAAGCAGCGCCTGCTCCGTGCTCTATACCCTGGTCTACTGGCAAAATGGATACGTAGCCCGTGTGGGCCAATCGGCCATGGCCCATAAGCTGGGCCAAGCTTTTGAGCACTTGTGGATTTCTATTGGCATATACCCACACCCTTTGCATCACATCTGCCCCCGGTAGGTGCAGCTGCTCGCGCGGTATTGTTGTGCTCTGATGTGCCAGTAAATGTGTAGCTTCTGCCCCTAATAGGCTTTCTATGTCCGTGTACTTCATGGATACAAGATGTGCGAGATAGGCCAGCTAGGGCCCATATTGACCTCCCGCCTTACTTATTGAAAAGTAGCGCTTATTTTAGTCCTCTAGCATTATTATATGGTGATTGTAGCTCAGTTGGTTAGAGCGCTGGTTTGTGGCACCAGAGGTCGCGGGTTCAAGTCCCGTCTCTCACCCCATACGGTATCTTTGTCTAGCTCCTATGCGCCCACTCTCGTTGTTGATCATCCGGCTCTACCAAGCTTGTGTATCGCCGCTACTACCCCGCTGTTGCCGTTTCCAGCCTACCTGCTCAGCGTATACCTACGAAGCCATTGTTCGGTTTGGAGTGCTGGTAGGCATTGGGCTAGGTATACGGCGGTTGGCCCGCTGCCACCCGTGGGGTGCAGGGGGGTACGACCCGCTATGCTAGCTGAACATCGTGTTGGCTGCTGATGCTGCCTGGTCAGTACAGTAGACCTGGTAGGCGGGTACTACCTCGATGAGCATGCTGCGCTTGTTGTGCTCGAACCAAGTTTGTAATCTCTCCATTTGCTGGGCCTCGCACGCCATTTTGTAGATATTTTCATAGTCTTGCGCTAGGTTAGCTCGATGGGCAGGCACACTCGCTTTGAGATAGACGATCTGCACCGCTTGCGTACCATAGGCTGTGGTGCAGGGTATCGGCTCGGAAAGGGTACCCACCGCCATGGAATCTACCGCGAAAAATACCTCAGGCGCCAATTGATCGACCGAGGTCATGGACCCTAGGGGCACGCCTATGAGTTGCCCGGGCAGCTGGGTGTCTGCCTTACCGCCTGCATGGGCTAGTACCACCTTTTCAAAAGCTGCTGTGTCTGTCGAAAACGACTGTCGCATATCTTCCAAATGGGCTATGCCTTCTTGTAAGTTATCTGAAGGTATATAGATGAGCTGACTGATTTGGACCTGGGCTGGATAGTAGGGGATGTCTTCTTCGGGCATTTGTGCAAAGAAGCTGCGCACTTCTCGTGGGCTCAGGGTTATGTTGTCCGTTATTGCGTCCTGCATTTTACTTATGAGGAGCTGCTCTCGGATGGCCTCGCGCCATATTTCTTGTAGGGTAGGTAACGGTAGGCCGGCGTAGCTTTCGAGCCTCTGCGCAGAACCCGCTTCTTGTATGGAGGCAGCCAGCCTGTGCCGCAGCGCCTCTTCGACCGCTGCTTTTTCTGCCGTTATCCCCTCTGCTAGGGCGCTGGCTAAGAGCATTTTGCCCAAGAGCATGTTTTCAAAGATTTGGCGTTGGTGGGCAAGCGTTAGCACGCCCTGGTGTTGCTCCCACAACTGACACTCCTGTGCAAACTCAGATTGTAGTATAATCTGGTCCTCTACACGGGCTATAATGTGATCTAGCTTAACCTCAGGTGCTCCTAACGCACTATGAGTTAGCGCTGCAGTGAGTAGAATCTTGGGAAAAATGGAACTTTTCGTCATAGATTACGTAGTCTTTATCCGGCTTGGCCTCTTCTAAGATATGCTGCTTAACCTGATCTGCCAGCGCTATTTTGCGCCTGTGGATAATCATGTCCCGCACCTGGTCCTTCACATAGTCAAAAGGGGCTGTGTTGTCTGCTGGCTTGTAGGCCTTGATCTTGAGATAGTAAAAGTACGTATCATCTTGCATTTGGATGAGTTTGGTCTTGGCTGGGTCCTTTCTGCTGTCCTTCCAGTGTGCAAAGGGCGTTTTGCGCATGATATCATCCCAGCTGAGCCATACGGCGTCGTCCAACACATATTCTGTAGCAAATTGACAGCAATACACTTTCAAATCAGCTTGGTCACGCTCTCGCTGTGACGTCAGTAGCGTTCTCAACCTGGCTTGATTTGGGGCGTTTTTGGGCAATACAATACACTGCCCTTGAAAGATGGCGTTCTTGAGCTTGAAGTTGTCTTGGTGGGCTGTATAATAGGCCTCCATTTCTGCCTCTGAGACAGTTGTGTCCAGGTGATCCTCTACCCACTTCTGGATGTGGCTATGTACAACCAACTCATAGCGGTAGTCGAGCACACGCTGCTCGATGTAGGCTTTGTCGTAGGTCTTTTCTTGGTGGGCTTTGCCCATGATGAGCTGCTTTTCTACCCAGCTCTGTACGTACCGCTCGGCCTGTGCCAGGCTGTCTACGGGGTGCGTCGTGTGGATAGCTGCTGCTAAGTCACTTGCATACAGATACTGGTTATGCACCCGGGCTATGGGGCGTGTCTTTTTAGCTGAGGATTTGGTGCCACTACTGCCCGCAAGGCACTGCATGTTTAGGCTGAGTAGGGTGGCCCAAATGACACTCCTGAGCATATATTAAGGACGATGAAGTTTCAGGGTTATCGAGCTAGCTACAATAGGCTACACGCGCCCGCTACATGCGCTAATTCAGAACCTTTTCACCCTTGATAGGAGGGTGTATGGCAAGAACGGGGCGTGTGGCCATGCCTAAAGGAGCCGCGTAGGCTACTTGGTCTTAGCCGTTGCAGCCTTATTGGGTACTGTGTCAGTTTTCTTGCTTTGTATATCGGCTGGGTTGATGCCTAGTTTTCTTAGCACCAGCTCAGATACGTCATACTCTTCCGCAGCGTATAGCAGTACGGACATACCTTCCCCATCTGTGTTGAATATGTGTGTGTATTCTTTCTCTTTAGCTACTCTCTGTACCGCTTGCTGTATTTTTTCATATACGGGTTTGAACAGTGCCACCTGTTTGTCAGTCAGAGATTGTTGCGACTCGGACTCTATTTCTTGTAGGTCTGTCTGTATTTGTCGCAGCTCTGTCTCTTTCTGTTTCTTCACCTCATCTGTCATGTTTTCGTAGCCCTTCTGTATAGCTTGTAGTTTCTCTTGAAACTCGAGCAGCTTCGCCTCTATCTTATTTTTAACTTGTTTCTCAAAGCTCTTATACTCAGCCTGTGCCCTCTTGGTGTCTGGCAGCTGGCTAATGATGTATTCTAGATTGGCGTATCCTATTTTTAGCGGCTTTTCTTTAGCCTGTACGCTGGCTATTGTTGTGACTAACAGACATGTTAAGGTTAGTAATAATTTTCGTTTCATAATGCTACTTGCGTTTAAGTTAATTTTTGTCTTCTATATTTTGGCTATGCCAAGCCTAAATATGGTGCAATCAAGCCGAAGTTACAACCGTTGCCCCAAGATCTAGACCCATGGGCCTGATTTTTAGCCGGCCCCGCCTCCCAATGACCAGTGAAATTCTAGCTTATCTCCCTGGGGTTTATCAAAGCCATAGCCCCAATCGAGGCCTATGGTGCCCACTGGTATCTGCAACCTAAGCCCGAGCCCTACCGTTCGCTTCAGATCTAACAACCGCCAATCGTGATAGTTCAGCCACGTATTGCCTGCCTCGGCAAACCCAAATCCGTAGATATAGGTAGCCAAAGATTTGACCAAAGGGTACCGCAGTTCCAACGTTACTTTATTGAAGAGGGTCCCACCCACGTAACCTGTGCCGGGGTCTCGCGGCAATATATATTCCTCTGGATAGCCCCTGAGGGGTACCATAACCCTACCCAAAAGTGAATAATCTACTGCATGTACACCGCCCATCCCAAACCGCTCGAAAGGCCCTACCCCATAGCCATCACCATACCCCCCCAGGATACCGCCCCCGAGGCGCATGTAGGCTACGAGGTCTCTGAACAGCCGCTGAAAGTAAGCTGCATTCGCCATCCACTGGTGGTAGTCTTTCCATGTATAGCGTGCTGACTTAGACAGTGTAGACCGAGCTTGGCTAAAAACCCAGCTGTAAGGCGGGGTGAGTTTCAATTGCAGCCCTATCTCACTGCCCCGGGTTGGATATATGGGGTGATCGGTACTGTTGCGCTCTAGGGAGGTCTGGAGGCTCAATTCGTATATGACGCCTGTGAGTTTCTCTTGGTTATCCAATAGGTCGTAGGCCTGATAGCGCTGTCGTTCTAGACCGATATCACCTCTAACACTTGTGTAATCATCGGGCCAGGTCAGTCGGGTCCCCAGCCCTATTCTAGCGCCCATGGTATGGGTAGAGCCATTACTGGTAGTGTGTTGATAGGCCTTGTGTAGCGCCAATAGGGCCGTTGTAGGCTTGCGGCCCCCTAGCCAGGGCTCCACAAACTGAAAACTGAAGTTCATGTAGCTATTGCGGTGCATCTCCGCCTGTAGGCTTACGGTCTGGGCGGCCCCCAAAGGCACTTGGCCTTTCAGCAGGTTGCCTAGGGAGAAGTTATTGACACCTAAAGAGAGGCTGACATGTGCAGATTCACCGCCAAAGCCTATGCCCCCCTTGAAATCGAACTTCGGACTTTCCTTGACTTCGTAGCGCAGATCTACGGTATCTCCAGAAGGGCTCGGTGTGGGTGTTACCTTAAGCTGAGCGGGGTCGAAGATATTGAGCATGGCCAGCTGCCGTTGTGACCTAAACAGCTGCTGTCTACTAAATTTATCGCCGGGCAACGTCCTCAATTCACGCCTGATGACATCCTCATGCGTCCATGCATTGCCGGTGATGGTCACCTTGTTGATATAGGCTTGGATACCTTCTTGGATGCGTATGGCGATATCCACGCTGTTATCTACTACGGCTACCTCTACCGACTCGGCGTTGAAAAAGAGATACCCATCGTCTACATACAGCGAGGCCACGTCATGCCCTGCTGGGTCCATAAACAGCTTTTGCTGTAAGCGGGCTGTATTGTACACATCGCCTGGAGCGATGCCCAGTATTTCCCCCAATTTCTGGCTAGTATATAGCGCATTCCCTTGCCAGTAGATATGCCGGATATAATACGGCTGCCCCTCTGATAGCTTAAGTGTGATGTTAATTTCCCCGCTTGCCTGCTTATCGAGCCTGTCCTCTAGAATAACGGCATCTCGATACCCTTGCTGCTGGTAGTACTGGATCAGGCGCTCTTTATCTGCTGCATATTTGCTAGCTACAAACTTAGAGGGCAGGAAAATGACATGCTTGCGCAAATAAGATCGGGTTGTCTCTAGCGAGGGTAGCTGCCACAACAACCCGCCTTTTCTAAAAGGCTTCAGTAAGATCAATTGCCGCAAGGCGTCTTGGATGAGTGTAAAGCGCGGCTTTTCTTTGATGTATAAGAGCTGCGCTTTCAGCCTATCCGCATCGATATCCACGTTCCCTTCAAAAGTCAGCATACCCACAGTAAATCGCTTCCCCTTATCAACATGTATGGTGAGCTGTTTATGGTTAGCCAGCTCAGGATCGGGCGTGCTCTGAATCTGCAGGGTAGCCTCTAGATAACCTTGACCCGTCAGATATGTTTGTATTTTGTCTTGGGTATGTTTCAGGAGACGCTCAGTCAGGATAGCGCCCCTAACTAGCTGGAGCTTTTCTTGCAGGGTTTCCACTTCCTCGTTGGAAAGCCCCACAAAGCTATAGTCTGCCAATCGGGGGCATTCTTGGATCTCAATGGTGAGCGCTATGCTACGCTCGCTGATCTGGGATGCATAGACCGTTACATCTGCGATACACTTTTGCTGCCAAAGTTTCCGAATCATGTGGCTAATGGCAGGGCCGGGGATCTGCACGATGTCGCCTGCCTGGCAGGTGATCATACTCAATAGGGTAGGAGGCTCCAGCGTCTGATGCCCTTTGATTTCAATCTTCTCTATGATGTAGGGCCCTGGAGCTAGCGTATCTGTCGTTGCAGCTGAGGCGATAGGCGGCCCCAGTAAGATTAGGGCCATGGCCCAGGTGCAGCCAGCCTGTCGTAGTCGCTGATACCTTGCTTTAGCTTGTAACATTTCCAAATCTACGTTCTCGAGCCTGATAGGCTTGGACAGCCTGGTACAAGTGTTCTTTGCGAAAGTTAGGCCAATAGACTGGCTCTATATATAGCTCTGTATAGGCTAGCTGCCAGAGCAGAAAATTGCTAATGCGCATATCGCCCCCTGTCCGGATCAGCAAGTCTGGGTCCGGGATCCCTGTAGTACTCAGGTAGGTAGCCAAGACATCTGGGCTGATATCGCTCAGCTGTTTATCTCCAGCCACTATATCTCGGGCCAGGGCCTCGCTAGCCTGTGTAATATCCCACCGGCCGCTGTAGCTCAAAGCCACAATGAGGTGTAGTCCTTGGTTGTGTTGCGTAGTCTGTATGGCTTGGTGCAAAGCCTCTTGACAAGGGGTGGGCAAATCTGTTAGGTTACCAATGGCGGTCAGTTTGATGTTGTGCTGCATAAGTTCGCCCAATTTCTCTCGTAGCGTCGTGGTAAAAAGTTGCATCAAGGTACTTATCTCCTCTGTAGGTCTTGTCCAATTTTCCGTAGAAAAGGCATACAGGGTCAGGTAGGGGATACCCAGCTCTATACAACCCTCGATCGCTTCATTTAGGCTTCGCATCGAATTTTGGTGCCCGAAGACCCTCGGTTTCCCTTGCGCTTTTGCCCATCGGCCATTGCCATCCATCATAATGGCAACGTGTTGCGGCAATCCAGTCTGACCCACTGAGCCATCCGTTGAGGCCGGTGAAAGGCCTTGTACCCCCACCAGTATAAGTAGCGATGCACCTAGTACCCAGTAGATTTTAGGGGACATACGCATGGGTATGTGGGCCATCACGATCCCCTGATTACGGCAGGATGAGCATAGCGTCTCCGTACACGAAGAAGCGATATTTTTCTTTAATAGCTACTTGATAGGCTTCCATAATGAGGTCATACCCACCAAAAGCAGCTGCTGCGATGAGCGGGGAGGATTCTGGCAGATGCCAGTTGGTGATAAGTGCTGTACAGAGCCTACAGCGGTAGGGGGGGAGGATAAACCGGTTTGTCCAGCCCTGCACGGGTTTTAGCCTACCTGCTACGGATACAGAAGATTCTAGCGATTTAGCGGTAGAGACCCCGACGGCGCATACCTGTTTGCCATGATCTAAAGAGGTATTGACGATCTGCGTGGCTTCTTCGGGGATATAAAAAGGTTCCGAGCCCATTCTATACTTGCTTAGGTCTTCTACATCGATCGCCTTGAGCATATCCAGGCTGATATGCAGGGTGATGTTAGCGGTATGAACCCCCTTTAGTGCCAGGCGTTTTAGCAAATGGGGGGTAAAATGCAATCCCGCTGCTGGGGCGATGACTGACCCTACATGCTGCGCATATACGGTTTGGTAGTCTGTGCGGTCTTCCGCCCTAGCTTTACGTTTCAATTCAGGGGGCAGCGGCATGGTACCCAGTCGATTGATCGTGTCATACAGTTCTGTGGGTCTACCATCGAACAAAAACCGCAGCGTTCTACCTCGGGAAGTAGTATTGTCCAGCACTTCCGCCACGAGTTCGCCATTACCGAAGTACAATTTATTGCCGACCCGAATCTTCCTTGCCGGGTCCACGAGCGTATCCCAGAGGTTTCTTTCTTGGTCGAGTTCTCTGAGTAGGAATACCTTAATTTCTGCGCCTTGGTGTTCCTTAATGCCCGAGAGCTGAGCTGGGAACACGCGCGTATCGTTGAGTACGAGTGTATCGTCGGCGTGGAAGTAGTCGAGGATATCTTTAAAGTATTTATGTTCCATTTGGCCTGTCGATTTATGGATGACCATAAGTCGGGCCTCATCTCTAGTTTCCGCGGGCCGAGAGGCGATAAGCTTAGGCGGCAGGGTAAATTTAAAAGATGACAATCTCATCATAGGCGTGCCTGGGTGTTGTGTGTGACACACAAATCTACAAAAACGTGGCCATCTTTGGAGGTAGGCAGTACAAGCCGGGGGTGGCTTGTATTTTAGAACTTGATGCCCAGATCTAGGCTAATGAAGCGTGGGTAGCCGAGTAATTTAGCTGTGTGGAGGTTAGTTATTTGTTTTTGGAATACGGAGCGCATACCCAGTTGGAGGCTGAAGCCTACGAAGATAGTGGTTAAGAAGGTCACATGGTGTTCGACACCTATACCCAGCAGTCCACTTAGGCCCACTCTGGAGAGTTTTTGTACAAAGGGTTTGGGTTGGGTTATTTGGGTGATGTATTCACCAATTTTACAAGTGGCCACGGCTCCGCATGTAAAGTACAGTTCTGTATTCAGGATGACTTCTTCTGTGTATAGCTTGAGTAGGAGGGGTACTTGTACATATTGCAGTTTGCGTTGTTCTTGTATGCCCAGTTGGGCATTTTTGACCGATACATGTTGTGATGCCCACCAGAGGCCCGTGCTTATGTAGGCGTTATGTTGTATAGCCCAGTCGTATATGGGACCGATTTTTAGGCTTAGGGCCGATCCATTTGATGAGAAGTGATGGATGTCTGGGTTAGTACGGGTTTTACTGTAGGAGATACCTGGGGAGATTTGGATACCCAGTTGGTTAGCGGCTAGAGGTTGGTGACAGAGGGAGAGGAGGAGGAATGTTAGGGTTTTTTTGAGGAGGGTGGGCATGGGGGGATTGTATGTGGGTTGAGTTGGGTTAGATACTCATTCCTCATCACTGTCAATGTAGCCGCTGTCTTCCACAGAGATCAAACTTTCAAAAGCCTGTACATCCTCTCCTGACCCTGTATAAGAAGCTATTTCTTTTCCGTCGTGCATAGTATAGAAAGAAAGACGTAGCTGACCTGGTACTTCGTTAGAAACTTCAGAGTTGCAAGTTAATTTCTCTTCGCGCACATAAAGTCTGATGAACTGAACAAAGTCAGGCCTACTTTCCCTAACGATCCAATACATGTCGACTAGCTCTTGCATGGGGAACTGCCTGAGAACATACTGCCTGAGAACATGTTTAGTAGGAATCACAATTTTTTTGTCGCCACTGGACAGGGCATCTGCTAGCAGTTCCCAAACTTGATCTCTAAAGTCTTGCGGTAAATAGAAAGACTGCTGATATAACTTCACGAGAACATCAGCAATAGTATAACGAACCAAGAAAGAAATGCCCTGTTCCCGAAATTTTTTTGATAAAAGTGTGAATGTTGTATTCAAAAAAGAAGCACTCGCCACTCGTCCAAGCTCTCCTAGGGCTTTGGAGGCTGTATGACATATCATAGAGTCGCTACGTGAAAGTGCTTTTTGGAAAGATTTCAGAATCTCTTCTCCGTACTTGTACAATACAGCTCTTGAAGTTTTTAGTGTATTGATAAGCAGACCCAAGTCTCCTACACGTTCACTAGGCTGGTATAAAATGGCGGATAGCTTCTTTTTGAGAGATACACCCACTTTGAACTCTTGTTCAAGATCTGAAAAGTATCGTTCTATTGTATCTGAATCTGTCAAAGTTAACCATTCATTAATTATCCTCAACTGTAGTAGTAGATGATTGACACCAGCGTGATCTCTGGGTCCTTTATTTGTTAATCTCAGAAGTTCATATATGTACTGGTTGCTGGTTCCCGGTGTATCATTAGGAGATACTTCTTCGTACATATATCTCGAGACTTCGCCTGCCAGAAAAGAAAAGGCGCTTTGGTAATGTGGAAAATACTTTTCTCCACCCGAGATAATATTCTGCGCCTCAGGTGTATTTCCCAAAAATCCTCTAGCTAGGCATCTGCCAGCAAAATGATTTTGCAACATTAAGTGTATGAATTGGTACTGGCTTTCCTCTTGCAGCAAAATGCTGCTTTCTAGTGCTGATAGATCAGATGCAGACTCAAAGCGAGATTTTCCGTCTTGCAGCACCTCAAGAGCAATTCTTTCTAGTTCTTGAAAAAGCGCTTCAGTGACAGCTTGACCTGAGGGAATAGGATATCTCTTGATGTATTCAGAAAAGTACCGGTACAAGCTTGGCAGACAAGCAGGCAGTGCCTGATTGGTTCGAAACATTTCTGCGATTGTGTCTCTTTCTCTCCACAATAAACAGAAAATTTTTAAGTTGACGGGGACTTTTGCCATAACCCATAGATCATAGTCTCCCTTGACAGATTCTAAGAAAGAGTCTATTGCTTGTGGCATATCACAGCTGTCAAAAAAATCTCTCACATACTTTTCCAATGTATCATCCTTCAAGCCCAAGTGATCGACTTTTTGATCAAAGTCTAAACCCCGACTAGTTTCACAACTCGGTCTTGAAGTCAGAAGAATCTTACAGTTATATCTCTTGATGCCTCTAAACAAACTATCATTCAAATCATGTGCCTCATCGATCCCATCTAGGATCAATAAGGTTCTAGTATCGCGCAGAGATTCCTCAACCATATGACATACATGATTTAAATCATCCCTATGTTGTGTACTAATACACACTTTAGCAATAGCGGCAACCAAATTCTCCTGTTCTTCTCTTAAGGTACTGGCAGGCAAGAGATAAACCGTTTTAAAACGGGTTCCCCATTTCCCCACGGACCAATCATAAGCTAACTTGCGAACCAATGTAGTTTTACCTATGCCAGGCTCTCCCACAATTAATATCTTACTAGAGTCAAATGTCAACAAAGCTTCTAATCCTGCTAACTCAACAGGTACTCTTGTTTCTTGGAGTAAGTCCTCGGGGTTGTCATCTTTTAGCACAACTTTAACAGACTCAGACTGATTCCGGGAAATATGAAAGTCTACGTTGTTTATGGATCCGTAGTTTTCTAATTCGAGAAAGGATGGTAGGCTTTGAAACTTCTCACGGTATGCCCTTTTCAAATCCTCTCTTATGCTGGGCTCAGTATGCCTGTTTTCTTCTCTGTGCGAAATAACTGCTCTAAACATAGCTCCTAGCTGTGGACTTTTACCTGCCTCAGATCTAAACATTGCTCTCAGCTTATCTTGTAATGTTCCATAGCCTCCTATCCAGAAGGGTGCATGACCTACTAGACCTTCCAGTATACCTCGTGATTGTTGACTTGCTAAATTATAGCTATCCTTTCTCTGATTATGAACTAAAGCTAAACCATCCAACAATTCGGACATGATATCTCGATCCATAGCTCTGTTTCTTGACCACAATTTGCCAAGTTCATCTAGTTTGTCCACAGTCTTCTCACGCACGGCATCACAACCATGAATAGCCAACAACGTTAATTGTCGAATTGAGAAATATTTTAATGCTTTTGTATCCTTTGCCGATAAGTTGAGACTGGGGCTACTATTCTTAATTCTGTCCACATATTCGAAGAAATCTTGGCAATAGTTACAAGCTGTGTCATTGTCTTTCTCTCCCAGCGCCAAGGTGCTAAACAATGACAATGCTTGATGATGTTTATAATAAGGCCTCTGTGTCGAGTGCCTCCCAAAGGCTTCCTTAAAATAGGTACAGGCTTCCCTGATACCACTATATGCTTCTGTACCAACATCCAGAGATCTATTGATTTTTTCAAAAACATCCATGGAAAAAGAAGCTGTCTGGAGTACTCCTTCACAAGCTCCTCTGAGATCTGCAAAGCTGGCCAGAAATCTCAATAAAGTTAATGTGCCCTGCATACCGACTTCAATTCTATCAAGGGTACTCAAGGGCTCTTCATACTGAGCTAATGCTTGTTTCAACAGGTGCGCGTGATAGTGTATACGATAGCTTTGCGAGTCACGAGTTATGACTCTCAGCTTATCTTTTAAGCTGTTGTAAAGATTATCACTACGCTGCCTTCCATCTTTTCTTCTGCTCCATGGGGTATTATCCAAGGTTCTGATAATACGAAGTAGCTCATAAATAGCTTCTAGTACAGGTGCATGACTTGGATAAGTAGCTTCGTTAAATAGGTTGCCTTTACCATCTATTTTATTCATGAGTTTAACCAGTAGGTCTACCAGCAATTTAACATCTTGCTCAGTCTGAAAGATACAAGTGTCTACATTTTGTAGTACGTAGAGGAAAGCTTGCATGAGATGTTGCTCACGATGCCCGTTGTCTTCACAGAAGACTTTAGATCCAAAACTGTAGAAGTACTCTCGCAGAAGATCCTTATGCGCATCTCTAGGATGAATAAGCGATAAAAGCTTGTACTCTTGGAGATACGATTCCAGCCGGAAGCCTCTCATATGTATTATATCTAGCTTGGCGAAACAATCTACATAGTCTTCAAACCATGAATACGCAACACTAAGCTCTGCAGAACTTGCGTGAGG
>JBCBRR010000018.1:0-11423 GCA_039819605.1 Bacteroidota bacterium
CCCTGCCTACAAAAACGGTATCGGTATGTTGTGCGGCTATACATGTAGGGTAGGCAGGGTGAGAAAAGATACGTCCCAGCCCCGCACACTGAACCTGTGGATCGTAGCAGATAACCTCAGAAAAGGTGCGGCCACCAATGCGCTGCAGATTGCAGAATCCTGGCTAGCCCTACACGGGTAATGTGTAAACGAGCTATGTACGGGCACAAGGCATGCTATTTTGGCAGATATCTTGTCTGATCTTACTGATTTGCACCAGGTAGATCCATGTTGCATGGCACGCCAGCCGCTGTGACATGCCCCAGTGTCTTTTGGCACAGGATGTGTCCATGTGTATATTTGAGTAATATGAAACTTAACAAATTAGTTAAACGTAGAATCATTCTGAATCATGAGTAAAAAAATAGACATCAAGCCTTTAGCGGATCGGGTCCTCATAGAGCCGGCAGCCGCAGAAGAAAAAACGACGGGGGGCATTATCATTCCTGACACTGCCCGGGAAAAACCGCAGAAGGGAACTGTAGTAGCTGTAGGCCCTGGTAAGCCCAAGGAGCCGCTAACGGTTAAAGTCGGTGACCAAGTGCTATATGGTAAATACGGAGGTACTGACCTTACCTTGGCAAACCAGGAGTATCTAATGATGCGTGAATCAGACATTTACGCTATTGTCACCTAGGGATATAGATCCTGTATAGTAAATCATTTAACTAGCAAACATTATTGATTGATATGGCAAAAAACATAATTTTTGATTCTGAAGCACGAGAGAAGCTTAAGAAGGGAGTAGACACCATGGCCAAAGCCGTTAAGGTAACGCTGGGGCCACGTGGACGTAATGTGGTTATAGACAAGAAATTTGGCGCTCCCACTATAACGAAAGACGGTATATCAGTAGCTAAGGAAATAGAGCTCAACGACCCGGTAGAGAACATGGGTGCCCAGCTCGTCAGAGAAGTGGCTTCTAAGACAGCAGATGGCGCGGGCGATGGGACCACAACAGCTACTTTGCTAGCCCAATCTATATTCACCAATGGTATTAAGAACGTAGCTGCAGGCGCTAACCCCATGGATATCAAACGGGGTATTGACAAGGCTATCGAGGTGGTGGTGAATAAGCTCAAGCAAGACTCTAAGCAAATCAGTGGGTCTCGAGAAGTGGAGCAGGTAGCTACTATCTCAGCCAATAACGACAGGAAAATCGGCAAAATGATTGCCGACGCTATGGATAAGGTGGGTAAAGATGGGGTCATCACGGTAGAAGAAGCCAAAGGCACGGAGACTGAGGTCAAAGTAGTCGAGGGTATGGAGTTTGACCGAGGCTATCTATCTCCTTATTTCGTGACCGATGCAGAAAAAATGAAAGCGGAGCTCGAGAATCCGTACATTCTCATCTGTGACAAGAAGATCTCGGTCATGAAAGAGTTGCTCCCTATCCTAGAGCGTATTTCGCAGAGCGGCAGACCCATGTTTGTCGTTGCGGAAGATGTAGACGGGGAGGCCTTGGCAACCCTGGTGGTGAATAAGATCCGAGGTGCACTCAAGGTAGTGGCTGTGAAGGCGCCTGGTTTTGGGGATAGGCGCAAAGCCATGCTCGAAGACTTGGCCGTACTGACAGGAGCCACTGTGATATCTGAAGAGCAGGGCTATAAGCTCGAGAATGCTACGCTGGATTTCCTAGGCACTGCTGATAAGATCCATACGGACAAAGACAAAACCTTGGTGGTACATGGCGGCGGTAAGCAAGAAGCTATCCAAGCCCGTATCCAGCAAATTAAGTCGCAAAGGGAAGTAGTTACTTCAGAATATGACAAAGAGAAGCTACAAGAACGCCTGGCCAAGCTTTCTGGTGGGGTAGCGATCCTGTACATAGGAGCGGCTACTGAAGTGGAAATGAAAGAGCGGAAAGACCGGGTGGATGATGCCCTACATGCTACCCGCGCAGCTGTGCAAGAAGGGGTCGTGCCCGGTGGGGGCGTAGCCTTGATCAGAACCCTATCTGGCCTAGATGCCCTGCAGCTAGAAAATGAAGATCAGGCTACGGGAGTCAACATCATCAAAACCTCTTTAGAAGCTCCGCTCAGAACCATTGTCAATAACGCAGGCGGAGATGGATCTGTGGTGGCACAACGCGTCAAAGAGAGCCAAGGGGATTTAGGCTACAATGCAAATACAGACAAATTTGAAAACCTGTACGCATCTGGCGTGATTGACCCCACTAAGGTGACGCGCCTAGCCCTTGAAAATGCAGCTTCTATCGCTTCGCTACTGCTAACTACAGAATGTGTAGTTGCCGATGAGCCAACTGATGACAAAAATGGGTCAGCGGCTCCACCGGTAGGTGGTGGCATGGGAGGCATGATGTAGTTTCACATCGCGCATAACTAGCTCCAGAGAAACCTAAGGTGAAAGCCTTAGGTTTTTTTATGCTGCTGCGCAAGGCATTCTGCAAAAATAAAGCCTAGCTGTGCCTATCTTTAGCATGCTTTAGCCAGGTGTACAACAGCGTAGTTAAGTCCAATTTTGTATAATGCGTCTATGGGAGAGACAATCGTCATCGCCAACCAGAAAGGAGGCGTTGGTAAAACCACTACGGCCATCAACTTAGCGGCCAGTTTGTCTGTGTTAGAGCACAAAACGTTGCTGGTAGATGTAGATCCCCAGGCCAATGCTACGTCTGGCCTCGGGGTAGACAATCAGCAAATTACGCATAGTATCTACGAGTGCATGATTGGCAATGCCATGCCAGAAAATATCGTGCAGCAGACCAGCTTGGCTTACCTAGACATCATGCCTGCACACTTGGACTTGGTAGGCGCTGAGGTAGAGATGATTAATTTTGAGAATCGAGAAGGATGTATGCGCACTGCGTTAGCTCCTTTGAAACAGCACTATAGATACGTCATTATTGATTGTGCACCTTCCCTGGGCCTTTTGACCATCAACGCGCTGACAGCAGCTGACTCGCTGATCATACCCATACAGTGTGAATACTTTGCGCTAGAAGGCTTAGGTAAGCTGTTGAATACAACCAAGATCATTCAGACACGCCTGAACCCTGACTTAACGATCGAGGGCTTACTCATGACCATGTATGACTCTCGGCTGCGGCTTTCTAACCAAATTGTACAAGAAGTTCGGACACACTTTCAGAAAATGGTGTTTGAAACGATTATCCCCAGAAATATAAAACTCAGTGAAGCCCCTAGCTTTGGTAAGCCCTCTATCCTCTACGATGCCGAGAGTAAAGGCGCCATTAGCTATCTGAACCTAGCTCACGAGATTGTCAGAAAACAGGACGCGGCTGGTGTAGCCACTGCCTAACTTGTCTATGGCACATACAGCGAATATCGGCCGTAAAAATGCGTTGGGCAGGGGCCTCAAGGCACTCCTCGGGGATAGTCATTACCTTCCCGAAGGGCAGCCCCACAGTTTATTAACGCACATACCCATTGAGCAAATTCAGGCAAATCCAGCACAGCCCCGCACCCACTTTAACCCCATCGTATTGCAGGAGCTCAGTGAATCCATCAAAGTCCACGGCATTATTCAGCCCCTTACCGTCAGAAAACTACAGCCGAATACCTATCAGCTCATCACAGGTGAGCGACGGCTGCAAGCTGCTCAACGAGCAGGATTGCGTGAAGTACCCGTCTACGTACGCACCGCCAATGATCAGCAGATGCTAGAAATGGCCTTGGTGGAGAATATCCAGCGCGAGAACCTAAACCCGCTCGAAATCGCCTTGAGCTATCAGCGTCTACTTACGGAGTGCAGCATCAAGCAGGAGGCTTTGGGAAGCAGGGTAGGTAAAGACAGAACGACTGTGAGTAACTACTTGCGGCTCTTGAAGCTGCCACCTGATATCCAGTGTGCCCTACGAGATCAGACCATCAGTATGGGGCATGCACGGGCCCTCGTGAGCCTCCCCGACACGGATACACAACGGAACATACTGCAAATGATTGTGCAACGCGGCCTATCTGTCCGAGAAGTAGAAAGGTGGGCTAAAAATTGGCTCGACAAACCGGAGGTGCCCTCTGCACTACCTAAGGCGAAAGAAACCGCCTGTATAGCAGGCACAGAAGGCCTGACCGAACGGCTATCGAATCGCCTGGCAGCCACTGTCAAGATTAAAACCTATGCCAAAGAAAAGGGAGAGATCAGCATCGCTTTTACCAATGCCCAAGATTTACACAGAATTACCACCTTATTGAGTGGCTAGCTTCCCTAACCATGTTACGTTATACCCTATACAGTTGCCTATGGATGCTCATGATACCGAAAGACCTCCTAGCCTATGCCCCACCCGCTAGGGTGTCCGCTGATACCTACCTATATCCGCTTACAAGTAGCCGTAGGGCCTACGTTCGGTCAGTACCCCCCTCCCGCACACCGCGCCGTAAGCCGCACAAACAGATTCTGCAACCCACTACGCCCCCCACACCTGGAGAAATGCGGGGCAGGTTGCTGCAACAGGAGCCCATACGTACACAATATGCTTGGCTGTACGCATCCCTACTGCCAGGGCTGGGGCAAGTCTATCAGCGGTGCGCTTGGAAAGTACCCATCATCTATGGCGTTTTTACTGGGCTGGCATGGGGTGCCATTACAAATCATCAAGACTACCTCCAGTCGCGCAGGACACTGATCCGGCAAGGCGTAAACGGCTCTTATGTGCTCGCTAACTACGTAGCTAGCCGGAAACGAGAACGCAATCTCTTCATCGCCATCATGGGCCTGTGGTACGTCAAAGGTGGTAAGCGTACCTGTCACATACGCGTCTATAATGTTAATGACGTACCAGACAATTTAGACATCATTGTACAACCTACCCGATGGAATAAAGCTACATGTAGGCTATCCCTGCAGACAGTACGCCTAGCGCCATGAAAATACTCCTAATTGGCTATGGCAAAGTAGGGCGAGCGGTTGAGCAAGTGGCGTTGCAGCGGGGGCATGTGCTAGCGCATATTATCGATACCCATACACAGCATGTATTGTCTACGCTAGATGCTACTTCTGCAGACGTAGCCATTGAGTTCACACAGGCTGAGGCTGCTTACGACAACATCTACCAGTGTCTAGCCGCGGGTATACCCGTTGTTTCAGGTACTACGGGGTGGCTCCATAGTCGGCAAGCTATCGAGGCCTATTGCAGAAGTAAGCAAGGAGCTTTCTTTTATGCTGCCAACTTCAGCCTAGGCGCTCATCTTTTCTTTAGGCTAAACCAGATGCTAGCTAGACTCATGCAGCCCTATCCTGAATATCGCGTGCACATCGACGAGACGCACCACGCCACCAAGCGCGATCAGCCCAGCCAGACCGCCATTGCCCTAGCTGAAGACATTATACATGCCATCCCTGAGAAGCTGCATTGGGTACAGACAGATCAGGCCCACGCCGATAGTGTGGGTATTAGCTCCCAGCGAACGTCTCAGGTAGTGGGTATACATAAGGTTACGTATATGGCGGCTGCAGATACCCTAACCATTCAGCATACAGCACATGATCGGCTAGCTTTTGCCAAAGGGGCTGTACTAGCTGCCGAATGGCTACAAGGCAAACAAGGTATATTTACGGTGCGAGATCTACTCCCGTGGGCCTGCTGAGGGCCGCTATGAGATGGAGATAACCCTACAGTAAACGTGCCCCATGCGCAGACGAGTGCACTCCAAACCCAAAAAAGTTACTACTACACGTACGTGGCTAAACGCCAGCCTATTTTCTATAACCATAGCGGTGCTCATTCGTTGGCTTCTGGTAGAAGCTTTTTTTATTCCCAGCGCTTCTATGGAACAGAGCTTACTGGCAGGGGACTTTATACTGGTCAGTAAACTTCACTACGGCACACGTACACCCCAAACCCTCTTGCAGATTCCGCTAATGCACCAGACGATTCGGGGCACTCATATACCGGCTTACCTATCTTGGGTACAGTTACCCATCCGCCGCTTACCCGGTTTTACACAGGTATCGCGAGGTGACAAAATAGTTTTCAACTGCGTTACCGAGTTAGATAGGCCTGTGGACCATAGGACGTACTACATTAAAAGATGTATGGGCCTGCCCGGTGATACAGTACGGATTTCCGACGGGCAGGTATACATTGGGACAGACCTACAGCCTTCGTATCCAGGCCTACAGCGCCGCCACCATCTCCGAACCCCAAAGAGGCTAGGCGATGACTTTTTTGCGCAGTACTACATCCACCAGTACGGGGTTGCAAAAGGGGGGTATGTGATTTACACCACGGCAAAAACGGCCGAGGCGCTCAGACAATTGCCAAATATAAAAAGTGTACATCCCATTTTTATCCCCGCTGCAGCCGCTAATCCGGCCATTTATCCAAACAGTCCCTATTTCCCTTGGAATGAAGATCATTTTGGCCCACTGACCGTCCCGGCTAAAGGCATGACCATCCCCATTAATGCGCTGACTTTGGAGCAATATGCACCAACGATCTTGCATTTTGAGCAGCACGAACAAGTCCATATTGACGAAAGAGGGCGGCTTTGGATTGACGGTTGTCTGACACTGGAGTATACCTTCCGCCAAAATTATTATTTCGTGTTGGGGGATAATCGGCCCAATTCTGTAGACTCACGTTTTTGGGGGTTTGTACCTGCGGATCACGTGGTAGGGAAAGCCGTCTTGGTGTTATTTTCTATAGATCCGTACCAGGAAGGATTAGCTAAAGTCCGATGGAATCGCTTTTTTTGTTGGGTAGATAAGACATGAGAAATAAAAGCAAGCCAGCCTATCGCCTTAGCGTCATAGCTGGGGAGGAAAGTCCGAGCAACGCAGAGCGCCTTACTTCCTAACGGGAAGGCTTCTAGTTCGCTAGGAGACAGCTAGTGCCACAGAAAACAAACTGCCTTGATTATTAAATCAGGGTAACGGTGAAAAGGTGCGGTAAGAGCGCACCGCTTCGTTGGTAACAACGAAGGCAGGGTCAACCTTAGGGGTTGCAAGGCCAAATAAGTATTGCTTTCCTACAAAGAGGATAACAGGTTGCTCGCCTGTGTTTCATTACTGAAAGGCAATACGGGTAGGCCGCTAGAGGCTATAAGTGATTATAGTCCCAGATAAATGATAGGCATGCCATCTACAGGGTGGCATACAGAACTCGGCTTATCGGCTTGCTTTTTATTTTTCAGCCACGCTAGTAAACCACAATGTCACGAATCTGACAACACAACGGAGGTTCTTGCATACGCTCCAGTATGCGGCTTTTACTAGCTACCAGGCTTTGCCTTAAGGCAGCTGAGCCTACCTTGACAAACAGTTTATCTTGTTTTACGAAAGCTTTCTGGATACGTTTTTGTACAGGTGCCGGCATCAGTTGTTTCCAGGCCAGTAATATCTGCGCAGTGGTCAGCCGATCTTGATGCGGATGCTGATCTAGGTATTGCTGTATAGCTTGGCTGATCGGGATCACAGTATAGATAAGCGGCCTTTGTTTACAGTTTATATCCACTGGCAAGAACCAGCAGGGGCATGCCATCGTAGCAAGCAGCTAGAGGGTCACGTGTTCGTATTGCACAGCTACTTTCTTACCACAAAAAGCTATGCATATGTGCAGCACCCGCTTCACACGGCTATGCACTTTCAAGGAGGCACTGTACTCCCTATCGGCTATCTGGGCCAACCCCTGTACAGCTAGCGACGATAACTCACTAGCCTGCTGACCTACTTTGTACTCTATAATCATCGCCTGGTCTCCATGATGCACCCGAGGGATTAGGACTACATCGGGTCTGCCCATACCATGTTCACGATCCCCCTGTACATCGTAATCTTCGAGTAAGATCCCCCAGAGGCCCAGCATGAAGCCGTTGTAGAATACCTCCGCATTTTTAGGACCCGTTTGGTGAAAGCTGGACACATGCGCCAACAGCTTCTGCAACTTTTCTGCAAAGGCTTCTACCTGGCCAGCTGATAAAAGGCGCATGAAGTTGCCACACACATGGGGGTCTATCTTTAGCTGGCGGGATACCCATTCTAACAGCCGATCTTCATAGATCTGACGAACTTCATCGTTGGGGATAGCAAGTTCGTATTTTTTGCGCCCTTCTGGGCCCCAAGAACGCTCGGGACTTAGGTAGCCGCTAAACAATAGCAAACTGTACAGCCCTACATGGGTATGGATGTCTGCAAAGCTGATCTGTTTCTTGATCCGGGAAGAGATGTTCTGACCGGACACGAGGGACTGTAGATCTTGTTGTAGCTCGTCTGAAAGCAATACGGAGTCTATCAGTTGGGTCCCGCCACTGTCCATCCAATAGTGGTCTAGCTTCCCGTTGCGCGATAGACAGCACATGATCGACCAGGGATTGTACAGTATCTCTTTCCCAAATTTGTAACCGTTGTACCACTTGCGGATGACTTTGGGGTGTGTAGCCGTAGGAACTTGATTGAACAGCCCATTTACTTCTTCTTGGGTAAAGCCGTAACAGGTGGTGTATTCTTCATCGAGTAGGGTATACTCGCACACATTGTTTAGGCTAGAGAATAGGTCGGCTTTGGCTATTCGTAGGATGCCTGTGATGAGGCTCTGCTCTACATACGGATTGTCTTTCAACGTAGAGCCCAATAGCTCTCGAAACAGTCTTAAAACGTCTTCAAAGTCTTGATTGAGCTGCCCTTTGCACTTTACATAGGCATGGTTGATGGGTGTGTCATACTCATCGATCAGTATATAGACGGGTTTACCGAAGTGTTCTTTGAGTAGTTTGCTGAGAAAATAGAGGCTACTTGTAGTATCTCCCTTGGTGAACTCACCATTAAAGTAACGCTGTAGCTTTTGTTTATCGCTATCTCCTAGTAAATCTGGACCATCGTCTTTCATATACCGCTTCAGATATCTATACCCTTGATATAGATCAGCAATTCTTGCCTTGACTGCATCCTCTACCTGTTGATAAGTACTCCCCCGCACATCCTTAAAGCTCAAGCTGATAACAGGATATTGTCCCTGGCGCTTTATCGCAGCTGGATAGTTACTGATCTTCAAAGGCTTAAGTAATTTGGTATCTCCTAAGTCTAGCGCTATTTCACCACCTGTAAAGAGCTTTCGATTCAAGGACTTTTCTTGGGGCAAGGGTTTACCCTGGGCATCTACCTCGATACTTAGGAAACACCGTAACATGTCCATGTTTAGGCTTTTCCCCCAGCGACGAGGGCGTGTAATCAAAGACACTTCATCACGACGCTCTAAAAATTCCTTGATAAATAGGGTCTTGTCTACCAGAATATCACTTTTGAGCAAAAGCTTACTGAAGTAGCTAGTACCTGTATATATTCTGATCGTTGTGCTGGTAGCTTCAGGATTATGTAGCGCATTAGACATAACCTTCCTCCTTACTGATAAGCCGCCGCTCGTTTGAGTCGTATAAGGGAATTTGGACCTGCCATCCTGTAAACATGCACCCCCATGCATGTGTTATTTAGGTGTAAATGCCAGTACCTGGGGTCGGGCTCGAACCGACACGGTATTTCTCCATTGGTGTTTGAGACCAACGCGTCTACCTATTCCGCCACCCAGGCAAGCGTTGCTGCGCCCAATACGTAGGGTATCCATATGGGATACCTTGAGGTATGTTTTGGCGTATATAATGGGCTGAGGTCGCGAGTGGATTCAAACCACCGTAGCAGGTTTTGCAGACCTGTGCCTGATCCCTCGGCCACGCGACCCAATATAATCACTGCTCTTTTTATATCACTAGGCTGCTGATGAGTTGTCCTGAATTTTCTGCTTATCCCCATCAAACGTGGCCGTATGGCTCAACGACAAGTGCTCTTCTGTACTCGAAAATTCTAAGACTTTGAAGGGTAACCGAAGGCCGAGTACTACGCTATCACTACCATCGCGGCGGCGTAGATGGGAACGGGGAACAAACACGCTCAGCGCATCTAAAACGCAGACCAGCGCTCCGTGGTGGGTCTTCTTGATCAGCACGCCTTCGTGGATGGAGCCGGGTGATAGGGCATCTGAGTGGGCCTGCCAGGGATTGGGCAGTAGCTGTTTGATGCCTAGGGATAAACGGCGGTTGGCGCGATCTACACCTATTATCTGTACTTCTAAGCTCAACCCGGGCTTCAGTATATCATGGGGGCTGCTCAGCTTCCGGGTCCATGACATCTCGGAGATGTGAAGAAGGCCTTCTAGGTCGTCGGATAGGGATAGCCAGCCGCCGTAGTGCATGATTTGTTTTACTGTGCCATGGTGACGGCTACCAACGCTGTATTTGTTGAGAATGGTTTCTGTGGTCCATGGGTCGGGACGGAGTTGCTTGAGGCCTAGTGACATCCGCTTGTTGGTCTTGTCTAGGGATACGATCGCGGCTGTTAGTTTATCGCCTACTTTGTACTCTTTCTTAACGGATAGGGTGTGCTGGGACCAGCTCATCTCGGATACGTGCATCAATCCTTCTATACCGGGGGTGATTTCTATGAATAGGCCGTAGTCCATCACTTTTACAATCTTCCCGCTGACTTGCTGGCCTACTTGGTAGGTGGTGGGAAGGTCTTCCCAGGGATGGGGGGTGAGTTGTTTGAGGCCTAACGAAATCCGTTTCTTGGTGCTGTCGTAGTCGGTTACTACTACTCGTACTTGCTGGCCTAGGCTCAGCATGACGCTGGGGTGTTCTATTCTTTGCCAGGACATGTCGGTGATATGGAGCAACCCGTCTAGGCCGCCTAGGTCTATGAAGGCGCCGAAGTGGGTTAGGTTCTTGACGCGCCCTTCTAGTATTTGGCCGGGTTCTAGGGAGCCGGATACTTCATGTTGTTGACGGGCTAGAATCTTGGATAGTATGGCTTTGTGGGATACGACTACGTTGCCGGTCTTCTCATTGAATTTTAGCACGGCTACGTCCATTTGTTTGCCTAGGAAGGTCTCCCAGTCGTGGTGGTGGTGTAGCTCTATTTGGGAGCCGGGCATGAAGGCTTCTATGCCCATGAGGTCTAAGATGAGGCCGCCGCGTGTCTTTCTCTTGACGGTGGCGGATATGGGTTGGTGGGTCTTGTGAGCGGTTTGGATATTCTGCCAGGCTTTGATCAGGTTGGCTTTCTTGTAGGAAAGCAATAGGTCGCCTTTGGGGGTCTCTAACTGTTCTACAAATAGGTCTACTTGGTCGCCTATTTGAATGTCGGGCAGGTCGCGAAACTCGGCTCTGGGCATGATGGCGTCTGCTTTGGCTCCGATGGAAACAATGATGTCGTGATCGTCGATCTGTAGGATATGCCCTTGGCAGAGTTGTTGTGGGGTGATGGGGTTCAGGTGTTGGGTATACAGCTGGGTTAGCTCTACTTGCTCTGAGGCGCCGTATTCTGTAAATGTGCTGTGCATGCGTGACTTGTCCATGTTTTGTCGTAGTTTTGGAAACGAAGATATGAACTATATCGACAAGTAGGAAGAGAAC
>JBCBRR010000018.1:11431-15645 GCA_039819605.1 Bacteroidota bacterium
GTGCATGCGTGACTTGTCCATGTTTTGTCGTAGTTTTGGAAACGAAGATATGAACTATATCGACAAGTAGGAAGAGATTGAGCGGTAAAAGAGCAGCAGGCTCCTCGGATTGAAATGTTTGGCACACTGCGCGCACGCGCCCATGACAAGCCGCAAGGTCTATACAGGATGGGTCCTATCCGCGCTAGGTCTGGTGCTAGTAAGCACGCTAGCGATTAGCACAAGACGGAGCACGTATCTACCCAAGCCTTTCGGCTATCCACGCATATGCCTTCCGGAACCTAGCTATCAACCTCTGGCAGAAGAATTTCCTTACTTTTTCGAATTTTCAAAGCATGCTCACCTAACAAAAAGTACCTCTTGTACAGCTGAGCCCTATTGGATCGATATCACGTATCCTGCGTGGGGCGCTTGCATTCAGCTAACCTACAAGCCTGTACACGGTGATCTAGCACGTTTGCGTGAGTATTTGTCAGATGCTTATCGGCTGACTTCCAAACATCAGATCCGGGCATACGCCATTGAAGATAAATTGGTAGAAACAGATCGCGGGTGCCGCATCATCGTTTCTGAGTTATTGGGGGAAGTACCTACACCCATACAATTTTACGGTACTGACTCCGTAAATCATTTTTTGCGCGGAGCTTTGTATTTTGACACAGCCACGGAAAACGACTATCGGGCCCCAATTATTGCGTTTATCAAAGCCGATATCATGCACATGTTACACACCTTGTCTTGGAGCAGCGTTCCAGCGCCTACCTTAGCATAGGGGCCTGTCATTAACGTAGCTAACCTATAGACTCTGTTGCCAAGATCTGGAAGAAAGAATACATTTGTGATGACGAAAGTACACGAGTCATAACCATGCATTTGAAAATTGCTAGACCCACTACCCCAAGCTTGCTCGCCCCACTGCGCCAGCTACCTATGCTCAGCGTCGCACTGGCCCTGCAGAGCTGTGTACTGACAGCGGCGGTCAACGACAACAAAGGACAGCTGACAGGCGTGTTAGGCCGGCCTACATGGTACATGGAGGCCCCCATGGGGATGGTACCCATACCGGCAGGCTCATTCATGATGGGTGCTGTAGACGACGACATAGCAGGTAGAATTGCATCCAACAAGAAAGTCACAGTGAGCGCGTACTACATGGACGCCACCCCTGTTACGAACAACCAGTATCGTCAGTTTATCGAAGACATGTTAGATAGAGTGGCCGAAGGTGACTATGGTAGACTGGAAGAGATCATGGAAGACATGGATGAAGACTATATCTTAACAAATCTCTATCCAGATGCTAGCGTCTGGCAGCGCGATTTCACACACCACATGTCAGATGTCTGGGTAAGCAGCTACTACGAGCACACCGCTTTTGATCATTATCCAGTGGTCGGCGTATCGTGGGAAGCAGCCCAGTACTTTGCCAAGTGGCGTAGTGCCTATCTCAACGAATACAGAGAAACTAAGGGGCTCCCTGACTATCCTGAGTTTAGCCTACCCAGTGTTGCCCAGTGGGAGTATGCAGCCCGAGGGGGCAAGGAGCTCACTAAATATCCCTGGGGCGGGCCCTACGTGAGAACCCATGATGGGGTACTGCGCGCCAACTTCAAATCAGACACAGGTACTTTTACCGAAGACGGGGAAGGGCCTTACACATCACCGGTTTATACCTATCCACCCAACGACTATGGCCTGTACGACATGGCAGGCAACGTGGCAGAGTGGACCTTGGACGCTTACAACCCGGCTTACATGGCACGTATCTGGGACCTCAATCCTGTATATTTAGACGATGAAGAGCCCATGAAGATCATCAAAGGTGGCTCTTGGAAAGACAGTTCCCGGTTTTTGCAGACGGGCGCCAACGACTATGAGCATAAAGATGCAACCCGATCTTATATAGGATTTAGATGCGTCATTCCCCATATTGGCAGACAATGACGGCCGGGGATTTATAAAACATACTACACAACTGAGGCATGGAAAACACGTCAACATCTCACAACTCTTGGATAACAGGGCTATATAAGCACATAATGCCCAAAGTATATGGCATAGGTGCTGCTGTAGTCATTAGCGGCGCTATGTTCAAACTGCTCAATTGGCCAGGAGGCAATCTAATGCTAGGGCTAGGGCTGACCACGGAGGCTATTATATTTTTTCTATCCGCTTTTGAGCCCCAGGGTGTGGAGCTAGATTGGACACGGGTTTATCCAGCACTGAGTGAGAAGTCTGTAGCAACCGCACCCATCGCGGTGCCTACACAGCATCCATTGACAGAGAAATTAGATCAGGTTTTGCAACATGCCAAGATAGACAGCGAGCTAGTAGATCGCTTGGGGCAGGGCATGCAACGCTTGACAGAGGCTACCGAACAGATAGCAACCCTACAACATGCCGCCAAAGCCACCGAAAAGTATGTAGGCAACATAGAAAAAGCGTCAGCTACCCTAGAGCATCTTCAGGCGGCCCATACCGGCACACTCGATGCAGTCAATAAGCTAGCCGAAATCTCTGTCGACGTGCAGTCTTACCATGAGCGGATGCAACAGCTCACGGCTACATTAGACACCCTGAACACAACGTACCAAGACGAATTAGCAGAAGCGCGCGTACGGTCCACATCTAACAAAAACTTGTACGACAATATCACCGACTCCATGGGGCAGCTGCAAGAGGCCAGCGAGGAAAGCAATCGCTTTAAGACAGAGCTAGCTGACTTGAGCACCAAAATTTCTTCGCTGAACAGTGTGTATGGCAATATGCTCACTGCACTGAAAAACTAATCCGCGCATTATAACCGCTTTCCCATAGGCAATAAGCACGCATGGCTATTGAAAAATTAAGCCCTCGGCAGAAGATGATTGGGGTAATGTACCTAGTACTTACTGCCCTACTCGCCCTGCAAGTCAGCAGCAGTGTGCTAGACAAGTTCATCTTGATTAACAAGAGTCTGGAACGGAGCGTGACTACACAAGCCAAGGAGAATGCAGCTATACTAGAAAGTATGCGCATGTCCGTTCAGGAGACGGGCAATCGAAAAAAAGACGTGGAGGTGCTGGAAAAAGGAGTCCGTATCCGGAAAGAGACCAACCAAATTACCCAGTATATAGATGACCTAAAGAGCCAGCTGGTCGTACGCACTGGGGGGACCAATACCACCACAGGATTCCCCAAAGGACTCGGCAATGACAGTGTAGTGGCCAAGTTTATGTGCGATGATAAGAAGGCCGATGAGCTCAAATCCCTTCTGAACAGCTACGTACAGTATGTGTCCTCTACGGTAGAGAAACCCTATGCTAACATCGCCTTAGATGCTAAGGACAGCGAGTTGTTCAAGCATGACCCTAACCAACATGCCAAAAGTTTTTCAGATTTAAATTTCCAAAGAACGCCGCTAGGCGCAGCATTAGCAACACTTACACAGTTCCAGTCCGAGGTTATTTATACAGAGCTAGACGCCTTGGAAACCCTACGTAGGAAGCTAGGGGCTGAAGACATCAGGCTCGATACGATATACCCCCTGGTGAAGCCGCGGTCCAATATTGTAGCGGCTGGCACCAAATACGATGCAGAACTTTTTCTAGCGGCCTCTTCTTCGGCAGTCAGGCCAGACATGGCCATTGATGGCCATGCAATACCTGTAGAGGATGGCGTAGGCAAGATATCATTTATAGCCACACCAGGTGCATACGATGCATCGGGGCTGGCCAAGAAGTCGTATAAGGCCACCATCAAGCTCAAAGTAGCGGGTGTTGATTCTACTTTTGTTCGTAACATACCCTACTTTGTTGCCAAGCCCGTTATTCAAGTACAATCAGCAGCCGTAACAGCCCTGTATTTGAATGCAGCCAATGAGCTGAATATTCAAGTGCCTGCGCTCGGGAGCAACTGTTATCCTACGTTTACAGCCGAGGGGGCGAGTGTGATACCCAGCCAGTCGAGAGGCGTTGTAACCATTGTGCCGCATGCGCCCAACGTCAAGCTCAGTGTCTACCATAATGGTACTTTTCTAGACGCGCTAGCATTTCAAGTAAGGACCATACCCAAACCGCATATACAAGTAACGAGTGGTAGAAAGCCGCTTAATGAGCTGCAAGGCATACCCTCACCAGGTCCTAGACGGATAGAAATCCGAGCTAAGGTGATTTCCCACTGCGCTACTCGATAGCGTGCGTCTTTGGGTAAAAAGTTTTTAAAACTTTCGTCCG
>JBCBRR010000019.1:0-15637 GCA_039819605.1 Bacteroidota bacterium
CACCTTATTGGGTAAACACGGGCAGTGATACCCTGCTTAGAAATCTTCTGAAGCACAATGGCCACCTGGTTCCTCAAATTGAACAACTGTTGGCTCAGGATATGATCGAAGTTGATCTCAGCCCCTATATCAACATGATGGATATGGATGCGGACCTCAAGTTCTGGTCTCTGATGATGGCTGCTGGTTATGTTACGTTGGCTGGAGCTATGCCAACCATCTCTAGCACTATATGCTCCTGCTGGGTTCGCATTCCCAATGCAGAAATAAGAGCTGTCTACGAAGGTTTGATCATAGGCTGGTTTGGAGACCAGGTAGGAGGTTTTACTAGCTACAAGAATATGATTAAATCCTTATTCCGTGGAGAGGCCGAGCTATTTGCAGAGGCGCTCAATGGATACCTCACGGAAGCTACAAGTTGCAGAAACACTGGGCTAAGTAAGGCTGAGCAGTACTATAGCGGGTTTATGGCAGGGTTACTGATTGTCATTCAAAAAGACTTTGCCATCCATTCGGAGACGGAGAGCGGTGCGAGCTATGCCGATATGCTAGCTATTCCGCGCGCAGCGTGTGGCAAGGTAGCGGTTGTTTTTGAATATAAGGTAGCCCATAGTAAAGAGGCGTTAGCAGGTAAGGTACAAGAAGCCCTAGACCAAATTGATAAGCAAGGCTACATCATGCGGGTGAAAACCTATCAGCATATTACAGCGGTGATGAAGGTGGGGATAGCCTTTCATGGCAAAGAAGTGCTTGTCGAAAGTAAAATTGTGCAGCTAGGGTACCCCCAACAGAATACATCCGGCTAACACAGATGTATAAGGATTTGAGCTTATTATACATTTGTACCCAGTGGAGTAAAACCACAAACTTATGGACCATTCACCTAGGCGCCTGCTGAGTACACATCATAAGCAACAACTTCTAATGAAAACAGCCATACCCTTGTCACTTTCATGGCAGTCGTAGCTATCGTCGGTAGACCCAACGTAGGCAAATCTACGTTGTTCAATAGGCTTGTGGAGCAACGTAAGGCCATCACACATGACGAAAGTGGTACTACCCGAGACCGTCACTATGGTCATGCTACGTGGAATGGGAAACATTTTATCGTGGTCGATACAGGAGGCTACGTACCCAACGGCCGACATGTTTTTGAGCAGGCCATTCGTCAACAAGCTGCTATCAGCATGCAAGAAGCCCAGGTTATCTTATTTATAGTAGATGCCCAGGTGGGGATTACTTCTCTAGATCAAGACATGGCCAATGTCTTGCGTATGGTACGTAAACCCATACTCCTAGTAGCCAACAAAGCAGATAACGCCACTATAGATCTGATGGTACATGAGTTTTACAAGCTGGGTATGGGTAACCCGTATGCCATTTCTTCGGCTAGCGGTATGGGTACCGGCGATCTGCTAGATAAAGTAGTAGAATATTGCGCAACGGATGCGCCTGCAGCACCCATGTCGGTCCCCAAGATTGCCATTATCGGCAGGCCGAATGTAGGCAAATCTTCCTTGTTAAATGTACTGGTAGGTCAGCCGCGAAGTATTGTGGCCCCCACAGCAGGCACTACCCGAGATACGATAGACACGCCTTATACATTGTACAACAAGCATTGTATACTGACGGATACCGCAGGCCTTCGCAAGAAACATAGCATCCGAGAGCATATTGAATTTTATTCGGTCATGCGCTCCCTGCGGGCACTGCAAGCGGCAGATGTATGCCTCGTCATTATAGATGCTGAAAAAGGGCTGGAGAGGCAGGATATGAACCTCATCGCACTAGCACATCGGTACAAAAAGGGGATCGTTATCCTGGTCAATAAATGGGACCTGATCACCAAGCATACCCCTAACGAAGCCGACCGATACAGGAAAGAAATGTACAAGAAGCTCGCCCCCCTCGATTATATACCTATCTTGTTTGTCTCTACCGTTAAGAAGCAACGCATATATCAGGCTATGGAGAAAGCCCTAGAAGTATATGCCCATAGAAACCAAAGGGTGACTACCGCCCAGCTCAATAAGGTCATGTTGCAAGCCATCGAAAGATATGCCCCGCCAGCAGTTCGGGGTAAGTACATCAAGATCAAATATGTAACCCAACTGCCTATGCGTACACCCGTATTTGCTTTTTTTTGTAACCATCCGCAGTATATTCGACCTGCCTACAAGGGCTACTTGGAGAAACAACTGCGCACCCATTTTGATTTGCACGGGGTACCTATTCAGTTGGTCTTCCGACAAAAATAGGGTGCGTAAGCTGCGTGCTGTACAGGTGAAGAGCACGGGTGCAGTAGTAGGTAGCTACTAAAAGCCTGTTCAATGTATTTTCGTAATATTTAGGGGTGGATGAGATTGCGCATAAGGCCCCATGTCTTGCATAAACACACTGAGAAATGACAGAACATACTTCATATACCCAAAGGGTATCATCAGACGTAGATACAGATCATCGGTACAGCGTACTCTTGTACTATTGTTATACACAGATCGATGACCCGACAACCTTTCGGGAGACACATCATCGGTATTGTCTACAACATGCACTGCGCGGTAGAATTATAGTGGCAGCAGAAGGCATTAATGGTACGCTGTCTGGGCTGCGAGAAGATTGCCAACGGTATATACAAGATCTGAAAGCCGACCCCAGGTTTAAACGTACCCATTTCAAGGTGCTAGCCCACCACAAACATGCCTTCCAAAAGCTACATGTGCGTATCAAACCCGAAATTGTACGGGCAGACCTGCCACACATCCATCCGCTGCGAAAGACAGGGCAGTACCTTACCCCCCAAGCGTTTCGCCAGATGAAAGACAATGACTCCGTGCTACTGTTGGATGTCCGATCGCAGTATGAGTACACCATCGGTAAATTTGCCGGAGCGTTGACCCTAGACATTAACTACTTTCGGGAATTTCCCAGCCAGGTAGCTAAGCTTAGCACCTACAAAGACCGCGAAATCATTACGTATTGCACAGGCGGTGTCCGCTGTGAAAAAGCCAGTGCCTACTTGTTAGCGCAAGGATTTCAGCATGTTTATCAGCTAGAAGGTGGTATCATCCAGTATGGCCTAGAAACGGACGGTAGAGATTTTGAAGGTACTTGCTACGTGTTTGACAACCGCGTCACAATGCCCATTAATCGATGTAACCCTACGGTTATTAGTACCTGCTATGTGTGTCATACCGCATGTGACCGCATGATTAACTGTGCCGATCCCATTTGTAATCGCCATGTGAGTATGTGCTCAGACTGTGCCGAATCGCTAGCAGGGGCGTGCTCAACAGCATGTCAACAACAACCTACCAAACGGCCTTATGTAAGCACCGGCTACTATACCAAAAATATGCAGGGGTATGACCCACACCACGGACTGCGACATCAGCGCACCGGCTTGTCAAAAGCCGTACACAGGTAGCCAGGACGGAGCGAATGGTTATATTCGCATAAACACTACAAGGGTGCGCCTCAGCAACACGCTGGGAACAAAATCAATCTCGATGTATCCGCAAGAGGGTAAGCACGTTAAGGTATGAACAGCAATGTGCCTAAGTATAACCTCATTCTAGGTGCCAAGGCCATCATAGAAGCGATCCAATCGGGTGAGGCTATCAGCAAAATTTTCATAGACCGAGTAGCCAGAAGCGATTCACGTCGCGAGCTGCTCAGACTAGCCCGCCAACAGCAATTGCCTTACAGTCAAGTACCCATCGAGAAGCTTAATAAGCTAGCACCACAAAGACATCAAGGGGCCATTGCCTGGACTTCCCCGGTAGCATGGGCCTCACTCAATCACGTCATCACAGCTACGTACGAACAAGGGAAGCTCCCCTGGGTAGTACTCCTAGATCAGTTAACCGACGTCAGGAATGTAGGGGCTATTGCACGTACCGCAGTGTCTGTAGGCATAGATGCACTGGTTATGCCCACACAAGGCAGTGCCCTCATAAGCCATGATGCCCATAAGGCCTCAGCGGGTACCCTTGAGCATTTGCCCATATGTAGGGTTGGACATCTGTCAGGAGCTGTGCAATACCTACAGGCCAGCGGCTTACAAGTCGTGGCATGCGATGCAGCTGCCGGTACATCGCTCTATGAAGCACAGCTCCACCTACCCCTTGCCCTTATATTGGGCAATGAAGAACAGGGAGTCAGTAAGGAGTTGATAGCCCGGGCGGATCAACAAATAGCCATCCCAATGCCAGGCCAAGTAGATTCCTTGAATGTCTCTGTGGCCGCTGCCGTCATTTTGTACGAGATTTTCAGACAGCGGCAGCGAGACCATGCCTACACGCCCGGATGCTAGATTGGGCCAGACAACATATGGAAATACCTTCGGAAGCCGTTATCCTTACCAAGCTCAGAGAAGTCTTTGGCTACGAGTCATTCAGGGAAGAGCAAAAAGCCATTATACAGCATGTGCTCATGCGGAAAGATGCCTTCGTGATGATGCCTACAGGGGGCGGCAAGTCGCTGTGCTATCAAATACCAGCGCTGCTACAAGACGGGCTTGCCATTGTTATATCTCCACTGATCGCCCTCATGAAAGATCAGGTAGATCAGCTTCAGAAACTGGGCATTTACGCCACTTTATTGAACTCCACACTTTCTGCAAAGACCTTCAAAGCCGTTAGAGAAGATATGTTGGCCAACAAAGTCAAGATCCTTTACTTGGGCCCCGAGACCCTAGCCAATAGAGATAAACTAGATTTCTTAAGGCATGTTAATGTTTCTTTTATCGCTGTTGACGAAGCCCATTGCATTTCAGATTGGGGCCATGACTTTAGGCCCGAGTACCGAAAGATTCGTCAAGTCACGCAGGAATACCTAGGGCGGCTGCCCATGATTGCGCTCACAGCTACGGCCACGCCTAGGGTACAGCTAGATATTCTGAGGAGTTTGGAGATCACGGAGGCTACGATCTTTAAATCCTCTTTTAATAGACCCAATCTGTATTACGAGATACGCGCCAAAGAGCCAGAACCTGAAAAGCAGCTAATCCGGTTTATCAAAAAACAGCCCGAGCAAGGCGCCGGGATTGTGTATTGCCAGAGCCGAAGAGAAGTAGAGCATATCGCCAACCTATTGAATATTAACGGAATTGCAGCCGCGCCCTATCATGCTGCGCTCACGCCGCGCGTACGCGTGCAAAATCAAGAAGACTTTCTGAATAGAAAGATAGATTTTATCGTGGGCACCATTGCTTTCGGGATGGGTATAGACAAGCCCGACGTAAGGTTGGTCATCCATTATGATATTCCCAAAGCCTTGGAAAGCTACTACCAGGAGACGGGAAGAGCAGGTCGAGATGGGCTACCCAGCACTTGTTTGATGCTTTTTAGTCTACGAGACATACAGCGGTTAGAGCGGATCAACAGACACAACGAAGAAAGCGAGAAAGCCCAAGAGCTGCTAGATGAAGTCAACGACTATGCCTTTTTGGGTGTTTGTCGTAGAAAGCAATTGCTCCACTACTTTGGCGAGACGTACGAGGCGCCTTGTAACTATTGTGACAACTGCCTAGAAACCCACGAACATTACGAGGGTGCCCATGAGCTCAAGGCTGTACTGGATGTAGTTAAGAAAAACCCCGCTGCCTATAGGCCTGCTCACATTGTGCAGACCTTGCAGAAAAATATAGACCTCTCACAGGCTGGACATACATACGAGTACCTAGCTGTGATTAGCCAAGACAGCAAAGAATATAAAGGTCACTGGAAGCCCATCGTCAAACAGGCACTATTGAGCGGATTTCTGTACACAGACGTAGAGCAAGGCCAAGGTCTGCAACTGACAGCGAAAGGGCAAAAATTCCTCAAGAGAAGCCATTCGGTCAAGCTAATCAGAAACCACGTATATACATCATCTGTAGCAAGCCCACTCAAGATAGAAAAGCTAGAGAAAGTATGTGATGAGGGGCTACTCGATCAGCTACAGAAGCTGAGGGCAGACATAGCGAGCGAAAAGGGCATACCTCCCTATGCCGTCATGCAAGATGCTTCACTAGAAGAAATGACGATATACTACCCGACTACGCTAGAAGACTTGGCACAAATTAGCGGATTGAGTATGAGCAAAGCTACCAAGTTTGGGCTCCCCTTTTTACAACACATAGAGGCATACGTAGTAGAAAAGAACATTATGATCTCCACAGACGTTCTCGTCAAGGCACCTGCCAATGCTTCACGCAACAAGGTATACATCATTCAGCACATCGACAGAAAAGTTTCACTAGAAGAAATTGCGGCCTCTAAGATGATGTCCATGGAAGAGTTGATAGAAGAGATAGAGCATATCTGTAGCGCAGGCCTGAAGCTAAATCTAAATTATTACATCGACACAATTTTGACACAAGACCAACAGCAAGAGGTGTATACCTATTTTATGCACGCCGAGCAAGACGATATCCGGCAAGCCCACAACGCACTGGGCAATCGGTACGAAATAGAAGAGCTACGACTAATGCGGGTCAAATTTCTATCTGAAATTGCCAACTGATGCTAAGCTCGTGCTGCTCTTCGCAGCCGATCGTTAATGGCCCTTCCCAGGCCCACGTCTGGTACATACGTCGCTAAGATTCGGTCTATAGGTAGGGCATCTAGCGTTCGGAGATGGGCAAAAAGATGCTGGGCTGCCTCTTCTAGGCTAGCCGTGGGGCTCAGGATACGTTGATAGGCCCTAGCTACACCTGGATCGTAATGGTCCCAGGCCAGGATGCCGACCCGTTGCTCCCGATTTTGCCGTAGCAGCTGAGGTATATCGCCTAGGGTTAGGGGTTGAGTAGGGGCATAATGCTGTAGCAAGCTACCGGGCACCACAGGTTGGGTAGGAGCGGGGCTATTCGCTACGCGTACAGGACCTAGGAGCGCCTCGATCGCTTCTACACGTATGCCCCCCAGCCGATACAGGGTAGGCTGGTCATGCTCAAACCCAACAATGGTAGATTCCACACCTACACGGCACCGCCCCCCAGATAGGATATAGGGGACCTGGGTGCCTAGCTGGTCAGCCACATGCTGGGGAGTAGTAGGGCTGATGTAGCCAAATGGATTGGCACTGGGTGCAGCTAGCGGAAAAGATAACTGTTGCAGTAAATGCAGTGTCACGGCATGATTGGGCATCCGAACCGCTACATAGGGCGAACCTGCCGTGACCAGGTCAGGTATAGCAGGTTTTTTGGCTAAGAGTAGGGTTAGCGGGCCTGGCCAGAATTCCTTAGCCAGGACTTGTGCCTGTGCGGTCAGTGCATGTGCTACATCTTCTAGCTGTGCCATGCAACCGATGTGTACGATCAGCGGGTCTGTGTAAGGCCGCTGTTTGATGCTAAAAATTTTCGTAGCAGCCCGTGTATCGTAGGCATTCCCTGCCAACCCATATACAGTTTCAGTAGGAATAGCGACTACTTCTCCTCGCTGTAGGAGACGCTGAGCTGTCCATACATCCGGGCCTATACGGGCTGTATAGGGCATTTCACATAGGCTGTTCAGGGGAGTAGACATATAATTTTGCAGACAGGGCTTACTTTGACTATATTGGGCCTCCTGATACATCATAAGCCGTAAGTAAATCGGACAACATAACACACAAAGGTATGAGTCAACAAACAAGATTAAAGCTCAGAATAATTTCCATATGTATTGTTCTGTTAGCTGTAAGTGTACAACTAAAATTTGTCATCATCCCCGGCATCAGCCCCTACCTATTTTGGTTTGGCATAGTCGCCTTTGTGATGCTTCTCATAGCGGGCCAGTGAGCCTGAGGGGATAAACCGCAAGTACAGCTGATAGGACTGAACCCGTCCGCTCACACTAGCGGGCGATGCGGTGTGGCAAAACGTAACATTTGAGCATAGGATTAGAACAAGCATGCCCTATTATACTGTAGAAGGACTACAAAAAATCAAGGAAGAGCTAAGGAGGCTCAAAACAGAAGAAAGATCCCGTGTGGCAGAACAGCTATCTGATGCACGGAGTCAGGGTGACTTAAGTGAAAATGCCGAATACGATGCTGCTAAAGACGCACAACGTATGCTGGAGCATCGCATTGCTAAGCTGCAAGAAGTTATCTTGCATGCGCGCGTCATTTCTAGGGAGCAGATCAATACCTCTATTGTCTCCATCTTGGCTACTGTCAAGATTCGGAGTAAGGGAAATGATCAAGAGGCCACTTATACGCTGGTAGCTGAGGAAGAAGCCAACCTGAAACTGGGCAAATTATCGGTGGATTCGCCCCTAGGTCGGGGGCTGCTGGGTAAAAAGCTGGGAGAAACGGTTATTATCGAAGCCCCTAGCGGAAAGCTGTCATTCGAAATACAGGAGATACGCAACCAACCTGAGCCAAGTCAGTAGCGCCAGTATTGCAGCACTGACACACAGACTTATCCGTCTTGCCGCCTACTCAGTGCTTTGGGCGGCGTAGGCTCGCTAATAGGGGAGGGATCGTAGGTGCGCAGATCACCGGTTTGCAGTCGCCATAGGTGGGCATAGATTTTATCCTCAGCAAGTAAAGCTGCATGACTACCTTGCTCCACGATTTGGCCATCCTGGAGTACAAATATTTTGTCGACGTGCTTGACCGTTGATAACCGGTGTGCAATCATGATCAGCGTCCTACCTTGACTGATCCTAGCCAAAGCCCGGTGGATCAGTAGCTCGGTCGCATTGTCAACAGCCGATGTAGCCTCATCCAAAATGAGGATGGCAGGATTGCCGATTAGCGCACGTGCAATGGCAATGCGTTGTTTCTGGCCGCCAGAGAGGCTTTGCCCACGCTCGCCGACCCAGGTATCGTAGCCGTGGGGCAGTTCCTGGACAAAGGCATGGGCAGCTGCGTCTTGTGCAGCCTGTATAATTTGCGCTCTCGTAGCTACAGGATGGACATACGCAATATTTTCTGCTACGGTACCTTCGAATAGAAACGGTTCCTGGGCCACAAAACCTATTTGGCGCCGCAAAGCGGCTAACGACAGGTCCAGTATATCGTGCTTATCAAAGCAGATCTGGCCCCGCGTAGGCAAGTAGAGCCCGAGCAATAGGTGCAGCAAGGTGGTTTTGCCAGCCCCTGTAGAGCCTACAAAAGCTACTTTCTGCCCGGGAGTAATGGCAAAAGAAAGTGCCTGTAAGGTCGGGGCTTGGTTATAAGCAAAGCTGACAGCATCGAAAGTGATTTCACCTTGTAGGTTGATCGTCTTGGTAGCAGATCGTTCCAGAGGTAGCTGAAATAAATCTAGCAGGCGCCCTGTAGAAGCCATAACGCGCTGAAAATTGGTAGATATCTCCGCTATATCTGCAAACGGCCAGAGCAATCGCTGGCTCAAAAAGATGAGCGTACTGTAGGCACCTACGTCTAGTCTATGCTCTATAGTCAATAAGCCGCCGTATACAAGGATAACGAGATAGCTAAAAACGATGGACAGGCGCACCAGAGGCACAACCAGTGCACCCAGCCGAATGGCCTTACAGTTAGAATCTTTGTATGCACAACTCGCTTCTGCTACTTTCTTTTCTACACGCTCTTCCGCTACCAGACTCTTAATGGTCATCATACCCAAAAGACTGTTGGCCAGCTGTGCGCTCAAAGCCCCTGCTTTTTGGCGTATGGTGACATAGAGTGGGTTGAGCTTTTGCTGGCAGACGAAGGTAATGTAAATGATGAATGGCATAGGTAGGATAGCAAAAAAGGCGATGCTAGGGGCTAGAAAAAAGAAAGCCCCACCCACCAGTACACTCGTAGCTATTACCTCTATAATTTCGTCGACACCCTCTTCTAGAAATCGCTCTAGCTGGTTGACATCTTCATTGAGGGAAGTGAGTAAATGACCGATTTTCTGTTTAGAGAAAGTATCCATCGTACTTTTCTGCACATGCCCAAAAGCAGCCATACGGAAATCATGCTGAATCAGCTGTGCAAGCGACCACCACTTGATAGAAGCTAAGTACTCTAGGAGGGATTCTGCCGCGTAGGTGATGAGTGTCAGTACACCCAGCAGCAAGAGCTGTACTTTTAGGTCTTGAAAGCCTATATACGCTAGCCAAGAAAACTCTTTTTTGATGACTGTGTTGACAGCAATCCCCAGAAGCATTTCAGGTATGAGGTCACACACCTTATTGAGCAAAGAATAGGTACTAGCTAGTAGATACTCCTTGCGAAAAGGACGCATATACACCAGTAACCCCAGCAAACAGCGTGTCAGCTGACTATGGGTGGCCATGATGGAATAGAGATGGATAAATTAGGATGAACAAGAAACAGATTTTGCTTTGAAATTTGACAGACCTACGCGAAACGCACATGCAGGTATGTAAGTTTGGTGGGGGGGTCATTCAAACTGCCCAAGACATACAAAAAATGGCAGACCTGTTACAGGCCTACCGAGGGCAGCCCCTGGTTATTGTTGTATCTGCCCTAGCTAAAACCACCCAACAGCTCGAAGCCGCTTTTCGACAGCGATCACAACGGACACTTTGCCAGCAGACTATCGCAAAGATATGCCAGTGGCACCGCCACGTGATAGCCGATCTGTTTCAGACACGACGTGGGCCCGTACAGCAGGTACTAACTCATATGCAGGCAGCGCTACAGGCTATGCTAGGGTCAGGCGACTCCGCAACTGGGTCCGATCAACTCTACAGCAGGACCGTCGCTTGGGGAGAAATCACCGCTTCACGCATTATCCAAGCGTACTTAGCTACCCAGTACCCAGACTGTGTGTGGATAGATGCCAGGCAATGCATTAAGACCCAGCACGGCTCCCACCAGGGGCGCTTGGATTGGGAAGCTACCACACAGCGCATCCGTACACACATAGCACCCAGGCTAAAGCAAAATCAGTGGATCTTGACGCAGGGCTTTATAAGCAGCGACGTTCAAGGGCATACAACCACACTAGGCAAAGAAGGCTCTGACTTTACAGGCGCCATCCTAGCAGCTATTCTAGGCGCCAAATCCTTGACGATATGGAAAGACGTCCCCGGTATTATGAGTGCAGACCCCAAGCTGCTAGCTGGCACGGTCATGTTTGAGCGACTCTCTTACAGCGAGATGGCCACCATGGCTGCCTGTGGCGCCCAAGTTATACACCCAAAAACCGTAGACCCGCTGGCTGCCCATGGCATCCCGTTGTATGTAAAGCCTTGGCAGGACAGATATGGCCAGGGCACAGTTATCGATCACGGCGAGCCGCAAGTGCACTGCCCCGTGTACATGCTGTTAGCTGAGCAGCGTTGGATACGTCTCAGCCTGTGCGAGCCGGCATCCGCAGACGCACAGTACATCGATCGCGTACAAGTTGACCTCAAAGCACAGGAAGTACCCGTGCACATCCTCAGCCAAGCATCCAGCTCTCTATCGCTTTGCTTGCCCAGTCAGACCGAAGACATCGATACCTACATAGCTCAGACCTACCCCAGGCTCACAAAACAGATTGTACAACCTGTAACCCTGCTGACCATCATGCGCCACACCGGACAGCTCCCCGAAACATTGCTAAAAGGCTACAAAATACTTTCAGAGCAGCCCGGCAAGGCACTCTATCAAGCCATTTTGCAGCCTCTCGGAGAACGTACTGCCGCCCCTGCTTAGCGGCAAGCCGCCCCATGCGGATAGAGCAACTAATACTCATCCTCATTAAACAGAAAGTCTTCTTTGGTCGGGTATTCAGGCCATATCTCTTCTATGCTATCGTACGCCCGGTCGTCGTCTTCGAGCTCCTGTAGATTTTCTATGACTGCCATAGGTGCCCCTATGCGGTCAGCAAAATCAATAAGCTGCTCCTTGGTGGCTGGCCAAGGAGCATCATCCAAATAAGAGGCCAAATCAAGTGTCCAATACATAATAAGATTTAAGTTTTAGTTCTATTTTCGAAGACCTAATTTAAAGTTTTTTCATGTACTTTCCCTTCTTTATTGCCAGACGCTACTTCTCAACACGAGCTCAGAAGAACATAGTACACCGTATGCGTACGATCGCTTCGGTAGGTATCGCCATCAGTACCATGGCTTTGTTGCTGGTTTTGTCGGTGTGTAATGGCCTGGAAGATTTCATTAAGTCGCTGCTGCGCACCTTAGATCCGGATATCAAGATTGAGCTTAAGGAAGGTAAAACGTTTGTACCCACTCCGGAGCTGATGGAGCAGATCCATACGATATCAGGTGTAGAAAAAGTTGTGGAAACCATTGAGGATCAGGTGATTATTTCCTATCACTACCGGCAATGGGTAGTCAAAATGAAGGGCGTCTCAGACAATTTTCTGCAGCATAACCCGTTAGCAGATTGTATAACTGAAGGCCATTTCTGCCTCAGCCAAGCACATATGCCCTTGGCCATGGTAGGCATAGGGATCCAGGATCATCTATCTATCAACCTGGCAGATACATTCACACATCTGCAGGTGTACTATCCGCACAGCACCCCCCTGTTGTATCCAGCCTATAAGGAGAAGTCCATCAAACCTGGTGCCGTTTTTGCTGCTGAGAAACGCTTCGACGACAACTACGCCATATTTCCGATAGATTTTGTGACAGACCTGATAGGTATCGACAACCAGCGAACAGCTTTAGAGGTACAAGTAAAGGCTGGCTGCTCGATATACAAAGTCCAAAAAGCATTGCGGAAGCGACTCCCTACTGGTTTTGAAATACGAAACCGTACACAACAGCAAGCTGGTTTGTTACGTGCTATGCACATCGAGCATCTGTTTGTGTCTTGCATCTTTGGATTTATACTGCTAGTGGCTACGCTCAATATATTTTTCGTGTTGTCTATGCTGGTGTTAGAGAAGCGCAGCGACATCGCTGTCTTGTACACCCTAGGAGCTAGGTCCAGGGACATTCATGCTCTACTTGTCATAGAAGGGCTCTTGATCGGATTGAGCGGCACCCTTGTCGGCATGGGGTTGGCGGGGGTCTTGAGCTGGCTACAAGAGACTTTTGGACTCATATCGCTAGATACACAGACCAGCCTTATCGAAAAGTATCCCATGAGACGGCAGTGGAGTGATTTCGTATATACCCCACTCGGGGTAGGGCTAGCGACTGTATTGGCCAGCTATTACCCTGCCAGATTGGCTGCTAAGACCCCCCTTCGCCACGTGTGTGCAGGGAGGTAGAAAAGTAGTAATTTTGTTGGCATGGATAGCAACGACAAAACCAATCATCTGAGAATACACGTAGGTTCAGACAGTTTCGACGTACTGGCTACCGTCAACAACGTGTTTGTAGACAAGAGTATGTTCATCCAGGAATTCTTGGAGGAAAATGATGATGAGGTAATACTCATTACCCGTCCGCAACGCTGGGGCAAAAGCGTGAATATGAACATGCTAAGGTACTTCCTAGATATCGAAGTGGATGCGCAAGACAAGCCTTTGCCCACGGAGCGGTCTCTACATCACAAACTATTCGCTGGCGGAGAAATCGTGACAAAGACTCAGCCCAGTAGGGTCGTCAAGCTAAAAACCCTCAAGATCATGCGGCAGTGCCCAGAACTGGTTAGCCGTTATCAACGGCAGTACCCCGTTGCCAGCATCAGCTTTCATGGTGTAAAAGGTAGTTCTTACCAGGAGATCGTAGAAGAGATCAAAAAGAAAGTGGTTATGGCCTACAGAGAGTACAGGTATCTCAAGCGGTATACCCAGCCTGACCGGGACTTACTGGAAGATGGCCAAAAACGGAAGCTACAGGATTACCTGACAGGTACCATTAGTTCAGCCAATTTGGAAGATAGTATCCGATTCCTGAGTGAGTTACTCTACAGACACTTTGGGAAGCCCGTATACATACTGATCGATGCGTATGATACACCCATTCAGCATGCTTATCTAGCATGTCAGAAAGACCCAACAGAGTTTGACCGCATCTTAAAGCTATTGACAAATATGTTGGGGGCCGCTCTAAAGGACAACCCTTACCTCAAGAAGGGATTAGTTACAGGTATCTTCGGCATGGCTGAAAACAGTCTTATGGCTTCTGAACTGAGCAACATCCGTACCTACACGTTGTTTGACAAACGTTTCTCCACTGCTTACGGATTTACACAACAGGAGGTAGACAAAATGCTCCGCGAGGCATCCATATCTACGCTGCCAGCAGAAATCAAGCGCTGGTACAACGGCTACCAGGCTGGTAATCAAATGCTTTACAATCCTTGGTCAGTTATGAGCTATTTAGCCAGCAAAGGTGTGGTGGATCACTACTGGTTAGACGGCGGCGGCAAGCACCCGTTGATGGAGGCTGTACTACGCGATGATAAGATTCAAGAGCATTTACAGAGCCTTATAGTTGGCGGCGAGCTTACTACATCCATCGTCCAGCCGATGGGCTTGCATACCATCGAAAAGACCGATGAGCTGCTCAGTTTATTGCTTTTCAACGGTTACCTCAAGCCTACTGTCGTGGATACACAAGGCGAGGCCTGCCAGCTCTCCATCCCCAATTATGAAGCCCAATACACCTGCGAACAAGGCGTGTTAGGGTGGTTGGCCCAACAGCTAGAGATAGACTTGTCTAGGTACTATCGCCTGATGAATTTGTTAGCTACAGGCCAAGCGGCAGCCTTTGAAAAGCACCTGCAAGAATTAGTACACCAGTCAACACGCTTTCAGGAAGCTAACCCCAAGACGGTAGCGTTATTCCACACAGGCTTTGCGTTGGTCTTGCCGATCAGTTTATCAGTTTACCATGACCCCGTGCAGGGGATAGACAAGCCTGATAGCTTACTGATCCCCAAAGCACCGTATAGAGAGCAAGCATTGGCAATAACGTGTAAACTAGGCCAAGCCTCAACAGAGGTAGCCACGCTAGCTGAGGAGGGGTTAGCCGAGCTAGTCGGTAAAGGATATGATTCACAAGCCCAGGCACATAGTCATGTCAGCAAATTGCTACAAGTTTGTCTAGTTTGGGGTGGGAAGGAAGTGGCTATGCGATACGACAGTCTAGCTGTAGGCAAGTAGACCCCCTCATGCGTATTTGACAGGTCTTGCAATGACTTTTATAGAGATCCAACCATGAGAGAGGGTTGGCGGAGCGGTTTAACGCGGCGGTCTTGAAAACCGTTGTGCTCGCGAGAGTACCGAGGGTTCGAATCCCTCACCCTCTTCAGATAAGGCAGCCTGATGTATAAAGGTTGTCTGCCATCAGCGCACCTTGCCCATAGTCGCTTTTTAGAACATCCTAGCCATATTTACCCCCAGGCTGCTAAGATATACTGGGCATTTGCACGTAGAGTTTTGAGCGGGGACACGCGGTATTGACATGCTGTGGGTAGCAATTCCGGTTTATCGTACTTGGGTGATCCCACAGCTCAGCATCAAGGAGGGAATTTGGATAACAATAGCTTGAACATAAGTACAGGGGATTTTACACGCTTGGTAGCCGGAGAGGTTTTTGTTGACAAGACCCTTCTGATCAAAGATATCCTCAGTAATGGAGCTGAAGCCTTGCTCATCACACGACCCAGAAGGTGGGGAAAAACGCTCAATATGAGTATGCTCTATCATTTCCTTCGCTGCGAGGTCCGAGAAAACGCGACCACGCATGAGTTCGAGAAGGTAAGTCCTCATCAGGGCCTATTTGATAACCTCAAGATTGGAAGGGCATATCCTGAGCTCATCACCCGGCATCAGGGCAAGTGG
>JBCBRR010000020.1:0-15541 GCA_039819605.1 Bacteroidota bacterium
CGAATCTTTTTCCCCTGCGGGGGGCTTCGTAAAAGCTGTGAACTCGATAAGCTACACCTACAGCCACGTAAAAGAGTGACCCCCCTCATCATATTGCCAAGATATTCCCCTTATCGTAGGGGAAATACGGTCTCACTCTATCTTTGTCTTATCTAGGACAGCCCCAAAAGTAAAAAGCAACAGTAAGATTTTGAGAGAACATGTTGCCCGACACCCCAATACCCCGTAATTTAGTCCTTACAAGGAAAATTAACGGTATGATAGAACGCACCCACTACGTTCAACAAGTCTCTAATGCTCTACAGCACTTCCCTGCATGCGCCCTGCTGGGACCACGACAATGCGGCAAAACCACCCTAGCTTTAGAACTCAAAAATCATTTTGAACAAGTCCATCATTTTGACTTAGAAGACCCGCTAGACTTTGCCCAGTTCGACGCTCCCAAAATACTGCTAGAAAAACGTAAAGGACTCGTTATCATCGATGAGATACAAAGAAAACCAGAACTATTCCCTTATCTCAGAGCACTGTTAGATCGTAACCCAGACCTTAAACTGTTGCTATTGGGAAGCGCATCTAAAGAGCTACTGTGGAAATCTTCTGAGACGCTGGCTGGGCGGATAAAGTACATCTCACTGACACCCTTTAGGCTAGGCGAGGTTAGTGACGTAGCTGGGCTATGGGAGCGAGGAGGATTCCCTAGGGCCTATCTAGCCCCTACTGAGACATTTAGTGAAGACTGGCGGAAAGCTTATATCACCACTTTCTTAGAAAGAGATCTGCTCACCCTCGACGCGAATATATCCCCCCAGACCCTCCGAAAACTTTGGATGATGCTCGCCCACTACCATGGCAACATACTCAATTATGCTGAGCTAGGTAGGTCACTAGCACTAACAGACAAGAGAATCAGAAGGCAAATTGATCTCTTGGAGAGCGCGTTCATGGTCCGTATACTGCAGCCTTGGTATGCAAATATCAAAAAGAGACAAGTCAAGGCACCTAAACTGTATATCAGAGATAGTGGACTGCTGCATACGCTATTGGGCTTGTCAGATAAAGCTATTCATCGACATCCAAAGCTGGGGGCTTCTTGGGAAGGCTTTGCTTTAGAACAAGTGCTTTTCACCCACGAAATAGATGACCTGGATTGTTACTACTGGCGCACGCATGATGGCGCTGAGCTGGATCTACTGGTCGTAAAAGGTGGCGAGAGAATGGGCTATGAATTCAAATACACGGATGCTCCTAGGCTTACCTCCGCTATGCGAATTGTGCTCAATGACTTGTCATTGGATGCCCTAAAAGTGATTATCCCTGGGCAAGCTAACTTCCTGCTCCATGAGAAAATAGAAGTCATCGGCTTGGAGCAGCTCAGGAGACGGTAAATACCCTAACTCGAATAAAGGCCGAGTAACCAGGCACTTCTCATGCCAGCTTTGGATAGACTGTACTGCATCAGCAAGCCCCTAGCACGATACCAAACCCTGTGTACTGGGTAGCTTACGCTTGACCTTGTTTTTTAACTCCTCTAGCGACGCTTTGAACTGTGGCTGTGTAGTCAACATGTCATTGATAGTCTGTAAAGCGTGGATCACCGTACTGTGGTCCCTACCACCACAGTAATACCCGATCGATTTGAGAGAATGATTGGTGTACTTCTTGGCTAAATACATGGCTACGTGCCTGGCCATGACAATCTCCTTCTTTCTACTCTTACTTTTCAAACGCTCTAGCGAGATCTGATAGTGCTCACTGACTATCTTTTGTAAATAGTCAATCCCCACCTCAGCATCTATGTCATGCACGATGTTCTTGAGCACCTGTTTGGCCAGCTCTAAGTCAATATCTCTTTTGTCTAAAGACGCATGCGCAATCAAGGATATCAATACCCCCTCTAGCTCCCGGATGTTGGTGTCCACGCTGTGCGCAATATACTCGATCAGGTCATCGGCAATATCAATGCCGTCTACAGCCATCTTGTTTTGAATGATAGCCATCCTCGTTTCAAAATCCGGCTGCTGTAAGTCCGCTGTCAACCCCCACTTAAAGCGGGAAAGCAACCGCTCTTGTAAGCCCCTCAGATCGCTGGGGGGGCAATCACTCGTCATGACAATTTGCTTGCTGCTCTGGTGCAAATAGTTGAAGATATGAAAGAAGATCTCCTGCGTCTTTTCTTTGCCCGATAAGAATTGAACGTCATCTAAAATGAGCAGGTCAGGCTGTAAGTAGAAATGCGTAAAGTTCTGCACATTGTTGTTGCGTAAGCTTTCGATAAACTGCGTGGTGAATCGCTCAGAAGATACATATAGCACAAATTTGTCCTTAAATCGATCTTTTACCTCATTCCCCAAGGCCTGTACTATGTGGGTCTTCCCGAGCCCTACCTTGCCGTAAAACATGAGCGGGTTAAAAGCGGTTTTGCCCGGCTTCTTGGCTACAGCTTGTGCAGCCGATTTGGCTAGCTGATTACAATCGCCTTCTATGAAGCGCTCAAACGTGTAGTTTGGGTTGAGGTAGGATACTTGCTTGGCATCTTTAAAATCTTTCAGCTCAAAAGGGCTCCGGAGCCTTTCGCCTGTATCTGACGCAGAGCGCTCTGTAGTCTTGGATTGCGGCTTTTGGGTGGGTAAGTTGATGGTCAGCGGTGCCGTTTGCCGATCCCCTCTGTCCACAATAATCGAATACTGCAACTTCCCTTGTGGGCCCATTTCTTGGGTAATGACGGTTTGTAAAAGCGACAGATAATGCTCCTCGAGCCACTCGTAAAAAAACTGACTGGGCACTTGGATCGTTAATGTGTTGTCTTGTAATTGTTGAGGCACAATGGGCAAAAACCAGGCTTGAAAACTTTTCTCACTGACTTGCTCTCGGATTGTAGTTAGACAATTGTTCCAAACAACTTCACATGGACTAAGCTTAGGTTTAGATAAGGTACTCATAGTTGACTGGTCGATAAGCCTAACCCCGCGTTAGCTGCATTTGGGGTGATGGGCCTAACTTGTATGCTTAAGATATGTGGCATAAGATCACGCTATTCTCTCGATCTTCGCTCCCAATGGCTGCAACCTCTCTTCAATGCGTTCGTAGCCCCGGTCGATATGGCTGATGTGCTCGATAATGCTCTCTCCTTCTGCAGATAAAGCCGCAATCAGGAGTGCAATACCCGCTCTGATGTCTGGGGAAGTCATGCGAATGCCCTTTAAGGGTTGCTTTCTATCTAGCCCTATAACATGCACACGGTGCGGGTCGCATAAGATGAGCTGTGCCCCCATTTCAATGAGCCTGTCCACGAAAAACAGCCGACTTTCATACATTTTCTGATGAATGAGCACCGTGCCTCGGGCCTGTATGGCCGTCACCAACATAATGCTGAGCATATCCGGGGGCAGACCTGGCCAGCCAGCATCAGCCAGCGTTAGCATGTGGCTCTGCATGTCTTTTTCGATCTCGTAGTACGCCTGAGGAGATATATGAATGTAATCTTCTGTAAGCGAAAATTGGATGCCTAGCCGGCTAAAGCGAGATAAAATAGGTTCTAGCCGGTGGCAGTGGGCATGCTGAATGGTAAGACTTGCTTGGGTCATGGCAGCTAGGCTAATGAAACTACCTACTTCGATCATGTCGGGTAGGATCTGATGCTCCGTGCCGTGCAGCCTATCGCTGCCCTGTATGGTCAATAAATTGGATCCGATACCCGTTATGGAGGCTCCCATGGCTATGAGCATATGGCATAGCTGTTGCACACAGGGCTCACAAGCCGCGTTGTAAATCCTAGTTGTCCCTTGGGCAAGGCATGCCGCCATAATCACGTTAGCCGTACCGGTCACAGAAGCTTCGTCCAGGAGTATATCGTGGCCTGTGAGTTGCCTAGCCCACACTTTATAAGTGCCCGTAATAGCGTCGTAGCTACAGCTGGCGCCCAGCTTACGGAGGCCCATGAAGTGTGTATCTAAGCGCCTTCTACCAATGCGATCGCCGCCAGGATGCGGTAACCGTACCTTCCCTAGACGGGCTAGCAGCGGGCCCAATAGTAGTATAGAACCGCGTATCTTACCCCCATAGAGCTTGAGCTGATCTGTACCTACTGCATCCATATCTAGATCCTGGGCCTGTATCCGATAGCTGTTGGGGCTCCGCTTTTCTACCTCTACGCCCAGCAAGCGCAGCAACGCGAGTAGCGCCTCTATGTCTAATATGGCCGGAATGTTGTGTATGATGACAGCTGCCGATGTGAGTAAGGCAGCGCATATGACCTGAAAGGCTTCATTTTTAGAACCCTGTGGCCGAATGGCCCCCTGCAACGGATACCCACCCTGTATGCGGAACTTACTCATACACTTTCCGCTTTTACATGTGAGGGTATACGGCCTTTGCGGCTCGGCTTGCTTCTGGCTCTAGGAGCTGGTTGGGGTGCGGAGTCGATCTTGATCTTCTCCAGATCTACGGCAAGCTTCCGGTCGGCAATCTCTTGAATGATGGCCCTGATGCCTTTGTAGTCCAGGTTGTCTCTGTTCCAAGTAGTGCTTAGGTTTTTGATAAGCTTGGCAATCATCACCACAAATCGCTCCTGCTCTACCACATCGGTTAGGGCAGCCGCTTTTTGTACCAATAGCTCTACATGTCGCCCATAATGCCTGTATTTGACAGGGCTGGTCTGATACGTGAGGGGTATGGGCTTTGTAATAGCCCGCTCTTTCGTTGGTTTGGGATAGGCACCTTCGACATCTAGCTTATAATCAGCTATGACAAATAGATCTGACCACCTTTTTTGTAGGTACTCGGCCGATTGTTTGACATAAGGGCTCAATAAGCCCATCAGTTTTAGGGTAGCCTCTACGTAGCGCTTCCGCTGTACTTTGTCTTCTACAGTTAGGATATGGGCTACTATTTTCTGGATATTTCTTCCGTATTCTCTTAGAATGAGTGGTTTTTCGTGCGTCATGTTGAGATGTATAACTACTGCTCGCGTGTCCAAAGCGCGGCTTGGGGCCTTCTTTAAATGAAAATTAGCGACTCAGGTGGCAGAAGGCATTGCCAACTTGAGCTTAGCAAACCTAAGTAATAGCGTTTTCTCTCCCAAGCTCCCGAAGTGAATACGCGCTTTCGGGGTAGATGCTTTCGTATCCAAGGCCACCACAGTACCTGTGCCAAAAGTGGGATGCACTACCTGAGCCCCTGGCTGAACGTGGGCGAAGTCATTAGCCGGTGCAGCCGCCATGGGTTGGGGCGTGTGGGCAGATGGTGGGGCTGGTGCATTTGGTAGGCGTCGTTTGCCGATTAGTTTGCTAGCATAGCCAGCCACAGCTTGCCTATCCTCAGATGTGTCAGCCTGACTTAGCTGCAGACATGAGGCGTCGATCTCTTCGATAAAGCGACTGGCCTGACAGTGCTTGAGCCTGCCAAATCGGTATCGGTTCAGCGCGTAAGAAATGTATACCTTGCGCTTGGCACGTGTAAGGGCCACGTAGAAGAGCCGTCTTTCTTCTTCTAGATCCTCTCGGCTGTTGAGCATTAGGGTAGAGGGGAAGATATCTTCCTCTACACCCACGATATAGACGTAAGCAAACTCCAGCCCTTTGGCTGCATGAATCGTCATCAACGTGATCTTATCTTCCTGGGCGGACTCGGTATTTTCCAGGTCCGTAGAGAGCGCTACTTCTTGCAGAAAGGCCTCTAGTCCCGTATCCTCTGCATTTGGGTGGGTGGTAAAGGCCTTGATGGCATTCAAGAGCTCTTGGACATTCTCATAGCGCCCTACACCCTCCAGGGTTTTATCTTCGGCTAGCTCTTTGAGCAAACCTGATTGTTTAGCCACGTTAGTAGCTACCTCATAGGCGTCCCTGCCAGGCGATGCAGACACTACCCTCTGGATCATGCTGGCAAAAGCGCCTACACTGGCACCTAACCTAGGCCCTAGCAAGTCCTGCGCATTACATACAACCTCCCACAGCGAAAGTTGATGTTCCGTGCTAGCCAGCACGATCTTATCCACGCTGCCGGGCCCAATCCCGCGTTTAGGCAGGTTGATCACCCGCTTGAGCGCCTCTTCGTCATTAGGGTTTACCAATAGCCGTAGGTAGGCCAGCAAATCCTTGACTTCTTTTCTCTGATAAAAAGACGTCCCCCCCACGATGCGGTAGGGTAGGTTCATTTTGCGCAAGGACTCTTCGATAATCCTCGACTGGCTATTCGTGCGATAGAGTACCGCAAAATCAGCGTGGTCGAGTTTTTGATGCGCCCTGGCTTCAAAAATCGAGGCGGCTACTATCTTCCCTTCTTCGGCATCCATGTTGGCCCGGATAAGATGTATGGGCTCTCCGGACGCGTTGGCTGTCCAGACTTTCTTTTCCAGCTGCATGCTGTTGCGCGCAATGATGGCATTGGCAGCCCGCACAATACACTGAGTAGAGCGGTAGTTTTGCTCTAGCTTGAACAATTTGAGCTGGGGATTGTCTTTCTCAAAGCTGAGCATATTGTGTATGTTGGCTCCCCGAAAAGCATAAATGCTCTGCGCATCATCGCCCACGACACATATGTTTTTATGCAGGCCAGCCAGGTCTTGCATGACGGCATACTGCGCCTTGTTGATGTCTTGAAATTCATCAATGAAGATGTAGCGGAATCGTTCTTGGTACTTGTGCAGTACCTCCGCTTGCTGCCTAAGCAGCTGATGGGTTTTGAGCACCAGATCGTCAAAATCCATGGCCCCGGCTTGAAAACAGCGGCGGGTGTACTCCAGAAATAGCTCCCCAAATCTGGGCTTGTTGACACGCTCATCATCTGCCTTGTACGCAGGGTTTTGGGCATACTCCTGGGCAGTAAGGAGGCGATTTTTGGCGCCTGAAATTCTGGATAGCACTGTATTGGGGCCGTAGCTGTGCTCGTCCAGGTCCCATTTTTTGACAATGGCCTTGATCAGCGATTTGCTATCTGCCGTGTCGTAAATACTGAAATGAGCCGGGTAGCCTAGATGAGCTGCTTCGATGCGTAATATTTTGCTGAACACACTGTGGAAGGTGCCCAGCCACAGATACTGAGCCGCATCCCCCACAATTTGCCGAATGCGCTCGCGCATCTCGTTAGCGGCTTTGTTGGTGAACGTAACAGCCAGTATGCGAAAAGGATCTACCCCTTGGGTATGTAGCAAATGGGCAATGCGGCAAGTGAGCACTTTGGTTTTACCGGCTCCTGCCCCAGCCACTACCATGCAAGGCCCATCCGTATGCACAACGGCTTCTCGCTGTGATGTATTGAGCTGTTCTAAGTAATGAGGCATGTTGTGCAGCTATCTGGGCACCGCAAGATAAGGAAATGGCATAGCGTAGCCATGCACAGGCTGATAGCTGGCCCAAGCCCCTGGTACATGTAGTACACGTTACAGCATCCGGGGCCGGTAGCCTTGTGGGTTCTATGGGCCCATGGACCTATAGATTACGTGGCGTTAGTGGCCGTAATTCTAAGCCTATGCCTCTCGTTTGCACTGTGCTTGCACAAACCCTAAATAACCGTTTTCTTTGGGATATCTTAACCAAAACTAAAGGACAACATCATGATGACTGTCAGACATACGCGCAAGCCACGCAGATTTATACCTAAGCCGCTCAACGCGCACATGTTTAAGAAGCTCTTTGGTGATGAAGAACACAAAGACCGAGTGATTGATCTTCTCAATGCGTTTATATCTGATCAATTGAGGACACCGATCCGAAATGTTACCTTTCTGGACACGGATCCAGACCCAGCCATCGGCGGACTCAGGGAGAGTATCGTGGATTTACGTTGTAAGGACAACTACGGGCTAGAGTACATTGTGCAGATGCACGTAGCACGTTATGGGTTTTCTATCGACCAGGTGCAGCGTTATCCAGTTAGGGCCTATATCGACCGCATGGGAAAAGGAGAGTTGTATGAGGGTGTAAAAGAAGTAATCTACCTGGTCATCGCGGACTACGTTACCCTATTCCCTGATAAGGAAGAGTACAAATCTGACCACTATCTACTAAATAAAAGCCCAGAGTTTGACAATAAAGGCAAATTATTCTTCACGATGGTGGAAATGCCCAAGTTTAGAAAGTTGACCGGAGGGATGAGGATCCACAAGCGACAAGGTCCAAAAATCAATAGCGAGCCCACATAATTGGCATATTTTGTGAGCGAGCAAGAAGCGGTAAGAAAGGCCAAAAGGGAGACGCTGGCCCAGATGGGGATTGACCCCTATCCAGCAGCTAGCTTTACAACCAATGCCTCTGCCCAGCATATCCTGAGCAACTACGCTCAAGATCCAGGTAAATACCGAAAAGTAGCCCTAGCGGGCCGGATCATGAGCCGTCGGGTTATGGGGGCTGCTTCTTTCGCTGTACTGCAGGATGCCACTGCCCGCATTCAGCTGTATATACAGCGCGATACGCTGTGCCCAGGCGATGACAAAACCTTTTACAACACAGTATGTAAGAAGCTCCTGGATATAGGGGATATTATAGGTGTACATGGATCTGTATTCACCACCCAGATGGGGGAAATCACGATCAATGTCACGGAGCTGGTGCTGTTGTCGAAAGCTTTGCGACCCTTGCCCAGCGTCAAGCAGGATCAGCAACAAGTATATGATGCTTTTACCGACCCAGAGCAGCGGTATAGGCAGCGGTACGTAGACCTATTGGTCAACCCCAGTGCTAGAAAGATTTTCCAGCAGCGCACACAGATCATCCACACACTGCGCCAATATCTGCACGCTCATGGCTACGCAGAGGTAGAAACCCCCATCTTGCAGCCTATCTACGGAGGTGCTTTGGCCCGTCCTTTCAAAACGCACCATAACGCGCTGGATATGCCGTTGTACCTACGCATTGCCAATGAGCTCTACTTGAAGCGCCTGATTGTAGGGGGGTATGAGGCTGTCTATGAATTCGCAAAAGACTTTCGTAACGAAGGGTTGTCCCGCTTTCACAATCCTGAATTCACCATGCTAGAGCTGTATGTGGCTTATAAAGACTATCTATGGATGGCAGAACAGGTAGAAATGATGATAACGCAGGTAGCCCTAGCACTGCACGGCACTACACAGGTCCAGGTTGGGGCGCATTGCGTCGATTTTAAAAGACCCTGGCAGCGATTCACACTATCTGAAGCCCTACAAAAGTTTGCCGGCATAGATATGACAATAGATACGGAGTCGCTCAGGCAGGCTGCTGCAGCGTCAGGCATCGATATGGCCCCATCCGCCAGCAAAGCCCAGATCTTGGACGCCATTTTCAGCACACATTGTGAGCCCAAGTTGATTCAACCCACTTTTATCATGGACTACCCTGTAGAGATGTCGCCATTGGCTAAACAGCACCGGACTCATCCGGAGCTTACGGAGCGTTTTGAAGTGATTTGTTGCGGAAAAGAGCTCTGCAATGCCTTTTCGGAGTTGAATGACCCAATAGAGCAGCGCAAACGCCTGGAAGCGCAATTGGCACAGCACCACCGTGGGGATCTCGAAGCCATGGTGGTCGATGAAGACTTTTTACGTGCGCTGAGCTATGGCATGCCGCCTACCGCTGGCGTCGGAATTGGCATAGATAGGCTGACTATGCTCATGACCAACGCTACCTCTATCCAGGAGGTTATTTTCTTTCCCCAGATGCGGCCTGAGCAAACTACAGATCGAAGCTAAGCTATCCATTAGCGCCACAGCTTAGTTCCCTTCTATTCTTTATCTGCCTTATCTGGGTCTTCTCCAATATGGACCCGCACTTTCTCGATCTTACGGGCATCTACCGCCATGACGGTAAACGTAAACTGCTTGTAGACAATGGGCTTGCGAATCTGAGGCAATCGACCGTGGATCTCCAGCAGCAGCCCTCCCAATGACTCATTTTGGCCCTTGACGGGCTCGAACACCGTAGGGCTCATTGCTATAGCTTTACAAAAGTCATGTAGCAATACGCTACCTGGAAATTCAAATACCCGGGCCGCGAGCTGTTTGTATTTCATTTTGGGGCCTTGGTCAAATTCGTCACTAATCTCCCCGACGATTTCTTCCAGGACATCTTCCATGGTAATCAGGCCGGAGGTGCCTCCATATTCGTCTACGACAATGGCCATATGTATTTTACTTGTCTGAAACTCGACCAGCAAGGCATCTAGCTTTTTGTTTTCAGGCACAAACAGACACTTTTGCAGCAGTAGGTGCCAGTCTGTAGGGGTGGCGTTGCGCTCTAGCTCATAAAACAGGTTTTTGGTATATAGCAAGCCGATAATGTGGTCGATGGTCTGCTGATACACCGGGAAGCGTGAGTACCCTACCTGCGTAACCCGCTCTATGAGCTTCTGTAGGGGCATAGCGGCATCGATGGCCACAATGTGGGTACGTGGCTGCATGATTTGCTTAGCCAAGAGTGTATTGAAGTTAAGCACCCGTCGCAGAATGGTTTGGTCTCCTTGAGAGGCTTCTTGCAATGTGGTAATATCGACTGCTTTACTGAGCTGATCGACGGATAGATCGTATCGTTCTTGCAGATGGTCCTTGCCAAAGAAATGACTTACGTATAGGAGCAGATTAGCTAGCGGTCGCAAGACTATCGTGGCTATATAGAGCCAGTTGGCCATTCTGCGGGCTACCCACAGGTTATGCTGCGCCGCATAGGTTTTGGGTATAATCTCCCCGAATAGCACGAGTAGGGCGGTAAATACCAGCGTATGGATCAAGAAAGACCAGCTAGAGACGTGGCTGCTGCCTACCACTTGCCATAACAGATAGGTAGAAAGCGTGACAAAAGCTACGTTAAATAGGTTATTGAGGATCAGGATGGTAGCCAGTAGGCGACCGGGGTCATGCAGGATGCGCAGCAGTTTGTGGCCTTTGTGCTTTTCTCTGCATTGGGCAATTTGTCGGTGGGAGAGCGAGAATAGAGCAGCTTCACTGGCCGAAGTGAACCCAGAAACAACTAAAACCAGGGCTAAGGTCAGAACACTGACCAGTTGGTAGCCCCATAGGGGGAGGCTCAACAAAGTGAAAAGGAACGTTATTTTTTCGAAGGTATGGGCAAAGAGTCAGTTGTAGGCGGCCGGTCGTTGCACTGCCATGGGTTACAAAATACGGCTACACGCATTAAAAGGGTAGCCCATCTGTAGGTTCTGCATCGACCAATGGATGGCTAGTAGGTGGCTGTGGCCTTTCGCTCTGACCATCTACCTCCTCGCCTTTACCGCCTAGCATCATTAGGTTTTGGCCAACGACCTCGGTTATATGTTTCGTTTGACCTTCTCTATCTACGTAGGAGCGTGAGGTGAGTTTGCCCTCGATGTAGACCTGCTTCCCTTTGCTCAAATATTGTTCTGCAATTTCGGCTATGGGGGTCCAGAGGACCACATTGTGCCATTCTGTATTGGTGACTTTGGCCCCTTCTCTGTTTTTGTAGGTTTCGTTCGTAGCCAGTGTAAAATTGGTACGTGCTCTACCGTTTTCTAGATGCTTGGTCTCGGGATCTCTACCCAGGTTCCCTAGCAGAATCACTTTATTAACGCCAGACATAAGATTGATGTTTACAGGTTAGACATTACAACTTTAGGAGCCAAGCTAAGCATAAAAATGTTCTTCTAAAAAATTATGCACCAAAATGGGCTTAGGCAGGGATTTTACTTCCTGGAGTGAGAAGCTACTGGCCCCTATGTGACTTAGCAGGGGAGTGGCAGCTTGCCTAAATGGTGGGGTTGCCTCTACGTGAAAGAAGCGAACGTACAATTTTCTATGAGTGAGCATATGCTTATACACTTGTGGATAGGGTGTAATCGTAAGTGGGGTGTCTTGCATAAGGGCCACCAGGGGGTCTTTGAGTTGCGTAGGTGCCGCGAGGGTATGCTGTTCTACGAGATGGAAGTCATACAATCCGGACCAGATATCACCTTGGGGTCTGGGTTTCATGTAGATTTTCTCTGCGTCTTGAATAACGAAGTAGTGCAAAAATCGCTCTTTAACCGTCACTTTCGCATTTTTGACGGGCAATTCATGCTGTCTCCCCGTATGAAAAGCTTGGCAAGCTGATTGGAAAGTACAATCTGCACAGCTGGGGTGGACGGGTTTACATTGTAGGGCGCCAAACTCCATGATGGCCTGGTTATAGCGTCCGGGGTTCTGGATATCCAGCAGCGATTGCGCGAGTTTGTGGAAGGCTCTTTGCCCTTGCGAGGTGCTTATGTTTTCTGTTAGGCCAAAGATGCGGGCCAGCACCCGGTATACATTCCCATCCACGACGGGTACGGCTTCTCCGAAGGCGATGGAAGCGATAGCGGCGGCTGTATAGGGGCCTAATCCGGGTAATTTGCGTAGGGTTAGGTAGTTATTGGGGAAGGTGTTGTTGTACTGGTGAAAGATAATTTGTGCACAAGCGTGTAGGTTACGTGCTCTTGTGTAGTAGCCCAGGCCCTGCCATGCCCGGAGGACTGCTGCTTCAGGGGCGGTGGCTAGGGTCTGTAGGTTGGGGTACTGGTCGATGAACTTTTCATAGTAGGGGATGGCTTGTCTGACGCGGGTTTGTTGTAGGATGACTTCGGAGATCCAGATCTTATAGGGGTTGGGGGGCGCTTGGCGCCAGGGGAGTTGACGATGTTGGGAGATGTACCAGGTTAAAAGTTTCTGGGAGAAGACTTGCGGGGTAATAGGCAACGGGTAGGGTGACAGGTCTATGTGGCTTTGCAAGGTGGGGGAGTATTATCGAGATGCTGTAACTGGTTTTAACAATTTATGCGGGTGCTTTGTAGGATACTCTAGAGCTAAAACGGGCTCGCATAGCCTTTATAGCCCGTTGCCATTTTGGAGAATGGTTCTGAGGAGACGCTGCAGATGGGCTGTTGAACCCAACGGACTCTCGGGTAAGTTGTTTAGAGCGTTCCGCTTCTTGTGTGGGTTTTGTCCCTACCTGAACCACTTCCTTTTCAACGGACTCTTGGATAAGTTTCTTAAAGTATTCTACTTCTTGTGTGGGTTTTGTCCATACCCTGACTACTTCGCCTTCAGTAGATCGCAGTACCAGCTCTTGCTGATGGGGATCGATAGCTTCCGCGGTGAGCGCTACTGCATAGAGCCTAGGTAGCAGAAGATGTATGACACTTTTGTCTCTTGGTGTCCAATACTCTTCAATGAGTGACTCAGTAGGTATTTTTGATAAGGTATGGATAGCAGCCATGCGTACACCTTCGTTCTGATCTCGGAAAGCGTCCTGAACAACGGATAAGGCTTTTGTTATACAGCTGCCTTGAACTACCAAGCTCCCTAAAAGATTGATAGCAGCACTACGAACCCCCGGGTCCACATCGCGGAGCGCATGTAGCATATAGGGTAAGACTTCAGGTCCTGATGAGCCTTTTGCGACCAAGGTCGATAGCGTTGCTATGGCAGATCTGCGAATAGAGTGTCTGCTATCGTGGCGAGCGACCTGAATACAAGATAGGACGGTTGTCACATCTACGCCTTGGGCTGCTAACGTCGGTAGCACTGAAATAGCTGCGTTTCGAACTTGACAGTGGCTATCCCGAAGCGCTTGCTGGATGTAAGGTAAAATCTCGGATACAGGCACGCTACTCGTTACCAAGGCTTGTAGGGTCTGTGTAGCAGCCTGGCGAATACAATCGTCACTATCCCGGGATGCCTTTTGGATATACCGAAAGATCACTGACAATGCCATACCGTTGACTGCCAAGGTCGGTAACACTTCTAGGGAGGTCTTACGAACGTAACGATCATGATCTTGGAGCATACCATCAACAGTACGTAAGGGTACTGATGTACCAGCACCCTTATCCATCAAGGCCTGTAGAGCCTGGATAGCAGTTCTACGAACCATATTGTCGTTATCCTCAAGGGCATGTAGTATATCGGGTGCCACCGCTGATGTAGCTATGCCCTTTCTCACTAGTGTCGGTAGAGCATGCAGGGCGGCTTTGCGAACATCGTTTTCTTGATCATCGAGTGCCTGTAGTACAGCGGGTAAGACGGCTGATACTGATGTGCCTTTTTCTATTGATGCTACCAGGGCCTCTAAGGCAACGAGACGAACCCTAGGGTCTCTATCCTTGAGGGCATGTTGGATGTGAGGGAAGATAGCTGATAGCGTTGCCCACTTTTCTAGTAAGGTGGGTAGCGCCTGTATGACGGCCCTGCGCACCTTGGCATCACTATCCTTGCAGGCTTTCTGTATAAGTAGGCACCCCTCTGATACAGTTACATGCTTGGCTAGCAATATATGTAGGGACCTACTGGCAGCTAGCTGCACATGACACGCACTGTCCTTAAGAGCGTTCATAATATGTGGCAAAACGATAGGCACATCTGCTTGTTTTTTTACCAAGCCCATTAGGACTTGCAGGGCCCTACTGCGGACATAATCGTCACTATCTCGGAGCACATGTGAAATGTGAGAGAAGTTGCTAGCCATGGCTATGCCCTGTTCTGCTAAAGTTGCTATGACCTGTAGTGCCGTACTGCGAACACTACCGTTATTATCCTTAAGAGCGTTCAAGATAGGGGGCAGGACCTCAGATACCTCTGCACCTCTTTCTATTAAGATCACTGAGACCTGCAGTGCCGTACTGCGAACACTACAGCTCCTATCCTCAAGGACCTTTAGCACATGGTATAAGGCTACAGATACTTCTAGACCTCTTTCTACCAAGGCCCCCAGGGTTTGTAGGCCCACATCACGAACATGATAGTCCTTATCCTCCAAGGTGCTTAGGATAGCAACTAAGGCTACAGATATTTCTGCACCCCTATCTACCAAGGGCACTAGGGCTTCTAGGGCAGCTCTACGGACATAGGCATTACTATCCTGGAGAGCGTTCTGCACGAGAGGGGTTATCTCTGCCAGGGTTGTGCTCTTTTCTATCAAGGTACGTAAGGCCTCGCTGGCTATGTTGTGCACATGGCAGGTCCTATCTTTAAGTGCCTCTTGAATTAGGTGGAAAACATCCGCCACTGGGGCGCCCTTTTCTACCAACGTCAGCAAGGTTGTTAGGGTAGCTCGGTGGACATCGTAGTCGCTATCGCGAGGTGGAGCTGCGTAAAGCAACATCACTTCAGGGTTAATAATAGATTTGAGAACATGCTGGATAAGTGGCAATACACTTGACACTTCTATACCCTTGTCTACTAGGGTCGGCAGGGATTCTACGGCAATCTTGCTAACGTAGCCATGGCTATGCTGGAGGCAGTTCTGGACGAGGGAGAAGATTTCTGATACTGACGCGCTGGTTTCTATTAATTGCACTAGGGCCTGTGCAGCAATTCTACGAACGACAGGAGTAGCATCTTCGAGGGCCTGTCGGATAAGGGACAAGATGGCTGCTGATGCTATGTCTTGTACCAATGGGGGCAGTAGCGTCTTAAAGGCCTGTAGGGCTGCCTTGCGGACCTGTGCATCGTTATCTTGGAGAGCGTTCTGCATCAATGACAACAGCTGATAGCTATAGTGTTGCGTTACGCTACTAGGTCGTGTCCCCTGTCGTTTTTAGTTTACTTTTGTGCTAGTTAAACCCAAATACGTAAGCTTATGCCTGA
>JBCBRR010000021.1:0-15534 GCA_039819605.1 Bacteroidota bacterium
AGTAAGGCTGAGCAGTACTATAGCGGGTTTATGGCAGGGTTACTGATTGTCATTCAAAAAGACTTTGCCATCCATTCAGAAGCGGAAAGCGGCGAAGGATACGCCGATATGCTAGCCATCCCGCGCGCAGCGTGTGGTAGGGTGGCGGTTGTTTTTGAATACAAGGTAGCCCATAGTAAGGAAGCGTTAGCAGACAGGGTTCAAGAAGCCCTGGCTCAAATCGATAAGAAAGGCTACATCATGCGAGTGAAAACCTATCAGCACATTACAGCGGTGCTGAAGGTGGGGATAGCATTTCATGGTAAAGAAGTGCTTGTCGAAAGTAAAATTGTGCAGCTTGGCTAAGGTTGCCCCAAAAGATGCTCATATCCAGCTAACACAAATGTATCGTCTCACTCTGAGTAATGCGCAAAATAAGGTCTACCAGATAGAGCAACTACAAAAGAGCTAGGGTCCATTGATAACGTGCGAAAAAAACAGCAGCGATTTGTAGATAATGCGCAGTGCCCTCACGTTATAGAACCTGGTAAGCCTTCCTACCACCATATGCAGGGGGCTTGGCGTACGCGTTATTTCCACAACTCCCATCCGATTGTCTTAGAGTTAGGCTGCGGTCAAGGTGCCTACACCATAGGCTTGGCGCAGCAGCTGCCTAAAACGAACTTTATAGGCGTAGATGTGAAAGGCGCCAGGCTGTGGGCTGGGCGTAAGCTGGCTACTGTGCATAAGCTGCCCCATGTGGCCTTCTTACGTGCTAACATTATGCATATGGATCATTTTTTTGCCCCACATGAAGTACATGCGATATATCTCCCATTCCCAGACCCTAGACCCAAGGGTAGAGATGCGAAAAGAAGACTGACCAGTCCCCGTTTTTGGGATGTGTATCGCAAGATATTGCAGCCGGGGGGCAATGTGTACCTGAAAACGGATAATATGACGTTGTTTCTCTACACATTGGATGTATTGCGCGATCGAGAGGATGTACAAGCCTTGCACCATACAGAAGACCTATATAGGTCTGATTTTGCAACAGCGCATTATGGTATACAGACCGATTATGAAAAACGGTATCTGGCTCAGGGGATCGCTATCAAGTACTTACAGTTTTCTTTTGGCAAAAGCGTCGACACGAAACGGCCGTAAGATTCCTAATCTGGTTATCGAATAGCTTTTTGGTTTCAGACGTAATGGGCTGCTTTCGCATGGACTTACTGTATCCCTTAGGTCACTGACCACGACCGCTAAACAAGTATCTCCATTGGTTAAATCGATGTACATACAACAGGCTAAAGCCCCCCATAAGCATGTCACTCCTATCTGCTGCTGAAACGCTCATTTGCCGATAGCGGTTGTAAAATTTAGCACTGAGCCTACCGTCTTCTGTCAGTGTAGTAGTCAAGGTCCAGTTCCCTATCCTATGCGCTGTACGACTCGTATCCTCCATGATAGCACCTAAGGCTCCCTCTCGTACAATGCGCAACCTGCCTCCGAAAAAATTATAGCCAACTCTCAAGTGCAAGTCCTTGAGCTGGGCTGTGGTTAGGTCTGATAGATCGATGGCTGTATCCAGGATCATATTTTTATTCCACTGCATGGCCAGATTGCTGACTTGCTGTGAGAAAAACTCACCCAAGTTGCGACCTATTGTATTCCTGCCCATGTTACTCATACTGCCCAGCTGCTCGTCAGGAGCGAACATCCTGAGTACCATAAGGCTGAATACCTGACTCTTGCGATATGTCTCACTGGTGGCCATCTTGTCTTGGAAACTAGCAATAGCTGCTTGCCACGCTGGATCATCGGGCAATTCTGGAAAATGAATGGCGTACTGTAACTCTGGCGCCACCAGTGTCCCATTCAGGTTGAGCTGTAATTGCACAGGATATCTACGTACATCTATCTTAGGCACAGCTATGCCATAAGCTTTCAAGAGGGGCGTGAGTACAATCCGTTGCTCATCAGTGGCTTGGCAATTCAGTATCCCCTCAGTGGGTTTTTCGTACCAGGTAATGCTGCCACCCGGCTGTAGGGTAAACTTTCTCCTGATGACCTGGTACATACAAAGCTGACAATGCCCTTCTGTAAGTTTGTACTGGCCCGTTACACTGAGTGCTCCTTGGGTATCTAGCTTAATGCGCAGGCTACCTTCTCCTCTACTCTCGATGGCTTCCTGGGTATCTGTATTCCAAATGATCTCGGTCACAGCAGCTGGCGTCAAGGTCAGTGCCATGTTGAGTAAGATGCCCCGAAGGTGTGCTGAAGTAGCCTGATCTGTAGTGCTGGACGGTGCGGATGTTGAGCTGACAAAACGAATATAGCTTACGGTAGGGTGTGCCTTATTAGACCATGCAACGGGTATCGTGATCCGCGTGCCGGGCTCTGTGGTAGCCTGGATATCGACGGCTATCCTATGTACAGGACCTGTGAAATGGGCAACCCCACTAGCTATACCCATGCCATAGAGGTAGTCGTTATCGCTGTGGGTCGTCCTGAGAATCTGCAACTGCTTAGCCTCCAGGGCCAATGCTAGCTCAAAATCCCGCAAGTGAGTATGGTAGATAGTGCCCTGTAGTACCCCAGTGCCTTGGTGTTCATCGGTTAGCTCGCATCTGTGAATCTGTATCTCATTTTCTGTACAGTGAATAGCGCCGCTCCAATGATATACAGTGTTAAAGTAATTAACCTTACATCTGCCCTGCCTAATTTGTGCATTCCCCGTAACCTGTGGATATGCAGGACTGCCCTGAATCCGTAATTTCCCACTGACCGAACCAGCTACTTGCGAAAAAATGTCTCCTATACATGGTTCTATAATAGCCAGCTGTACATCCGACATGATCGCTAGCAAAGACAAGCTATTCTCTGCATACCCGGGTGCATAAAACCCTGTCATATCCATTTGGGTCATGCCCAAGTGATTAACTTGCAGCTGCATATGTAGTTTTTCTTCAGGGTCGTCCCATCGGGTGTGCACCATTAAGTCGCCGATAGACACATCGTGAGCAGTCATGCCCACTATATGGAGAGAGCCCTCTATCCACACACGTGCTGATAACCCCACGTGAATTTCTCCATCTACAAGCCCCCCCAGCTCTGTATGCAGTACCTTATTGAGATGGCTCAGATGGACACCTTGTAGCTCCATACACATGAGCTCCCCAGGTCGGCGGTGGGGGGTACTGACACAACGTATCTGCTGCGCTGCGTGTGTGAAGGTTATATTTTCAAATTGGATATTTGACCTGCTATACGTGATACTATTTTGGGGTGCTAATTCCCAAAAGGCATCGGCTACCTGGACATAAGCCTGTTCTATGTTCGTCCGTAGGGTGTCATTTTCCCAAACCGAATGCCCTACTAGATTGAATCGATGATGTGCGTGCAGAGCTGGGTCCGGATGTGCGAGATGCGCGTTAAAATCCAGCAAGTCATCTGCCCAATTTATACCTACTGAAAGAACCTGGGTGTCGGGCTGACTATCGCCTGTTATGCGCTCAGCAGTCAGCTTGCTATTGGCCCTCAGGCTGCTCCCATCTTTCTTTTGGGCTGCCTGGATGCACCAGTTTGTGTTGATCCAATGGCTCTTGCAGAAGGTTAATGCCTCGGCTTGGGTTACGTAGATGGACCAGGCTAAGGCTTCCTTTTCTGAAGAAAAATAACCCGATACGTGCGTGTGGGGTGCTAGGTACACCTCAGATGCAAAGACGGGGGGCAAGGACAGAGGGACTTTTAGGTAAGCTGTGTAATCAAAAGCGTACGACTGTGCCGTGTACTGGGGTGTCACAGGCTGCCCATGTGTTAGACGTGTTACATAGCTCTGTAAAAACTGCCGTATGTCTTGGACAAATGCGGTATAAGGTAGCTTCCCCTTAGCTTGCGCTATAAATAAATCAGTATCTACAGCTAACGTGTCGCCAGAAGGCTGCCGGTGGTTGTGAATATGCAGGCTATGCAGTGGTAATTTTCTGCCAGCCAGGTCTAGGGAGCATTTTGTAAACACACCGTCCAGGCTCCAGTCGTCCAGGTCTGTACCACGTAGCCTAACGTCTACGTGGGTGCGCAGCGTAGCCGCCTCTTTGGTGAGGTGCAGCGCCTGTAAGGTAGCTTTGTGGAGCTGTCCTCGGGCGTGGATTTGCTTACAGGGTCCTCGCCAGTCTACTTGGGTATGTGTGGCTAGCTTGAGGTGTGGGTCTCGGATGGCTACGGTGCCTTCCAGTAGCCCTTGTTTGAGGTTTCCATCTGCATGTATATTTTGGTATGTATAATCGTGCCAGCCGAGCTGGTGTATATCCGCTTTTAGGTGGACATCAGCTACAGCTGGGGTAAGTCCCTGGCCCTGTATTTGGCCTTGCATACTCAGGTGCCGTAAGGCCTGCACGTCCAATAGCTGGCCTATGTCCAACGCGTTGGTGGTAAGGGTACCGGCATAGACCGCTTCTTGCCAGCCCGTGCGAATAGTTACTTGCATATCTGTGGCGATACTGCCTAGCGGCGTGACCAACTTGCCTCTTAAAGAAAAATCACGCAGTGAGCCTGCCCCTTCCCCAACTATGGTGCAAGATTCTACCTGTTGTGCCAAGTTGATGTACCGCTGTGGGATATAGGCTAGTATATCAGCGGCCTGGCAGTGCATATCGTGCATCTGGATGCGATAGAATGCGGTTTCCCAATGAGGTAATCCCTGTACTTGCAAGGTGCCTTGCAGTTGACTGAGCCCTTGATGGCCTACCTGCAGCTGAAAATTCTCTAGGCAAAAATCGCTGATGCAGCCCGTCAATTTTCCCCGTAGGTTATAACAAGCTGCATGCTGTTTGTCATGATATCCATGAGGGAAAAATGTGGCTAATTCTTCTGTAGATAGCACTGATTCCTCAAATGCTGCACAAATCTTAACAGCGTCTGTACAGCTGTACAGTGCTTGTAAGCTGGGATAGTACAGCTGGATATCGCCCTGGACACAGCTCTTTGCTGTCTGCAAGAGCAGCTTGCGCAGGTGCAGCTGTCCGCTGGCTAGGTGGAGATGAGTACAAAGCTGGTTGCAAAGCCATGGGCTGTCTGGGCAACGACCTGTGCCGCCTATTACATCTACGTCTAAGGCATGTCTATGGATACATAGATTCTGCAGCTTGAGATGGATTTGCGCCACGTGGATCAGACGGGGATGTATTCTATGCTCTTGCATATTCACTTGGCTGTGTACCCGCTTTGGTAGGTGCTGATGTGTCCAGGCTGTAAGTTGCACAGCTTGTGTAGGGGTAGGGTAGGGTAGGTGTAGGCTAGCTTCTTGTATGTGTACGGTTTTGAGGATACAACGGCGGTGTACAATTGACCGAAGCCAGCTAACCTCCAGCGATACTTGTTCGATGGCTAGTATCTGCTGACTGTGCGCGTCTTTGACCTGTAGCCCTGTGATAACCGCGCTTTGTAGCCAGTGGAGATGGAAGTGGGTATGCTGGATGGTGTAGGGTATGCGCGCGCTTACGTATGCGAGTGCATGCGTAAATAGCTTATTTTGCACGCTAGGCACCTGTAGCATGGTACCTAATGTTATTAAGACACTGAGTAGCGCTAGAGCAATGCCTGTACAGCAACGGAAAAACACGGTGCTCGGTCTACTATTTTTCACTGTAGCGTACAAAAATGTCAGGAGATGTGCAATTGAATATACTCGCTATCGAATCATCTTGTGATGAGACAGCAGCAGCTGTTATAGCTAATGGAAAGATACGTAGCCATGCGCTAGCTACCCAATCGGTGCACAAAAGCTATGGAGGTGTGGTACCTGAACTGGCTTCCCGAGCGCATCAGCAACACATGGTATCTGTCGTAAAAAGTGCGCTTGACAAAGCAACTCTAGCCCTAGCTGACTTGCATGCTGTGGCTTTTACCAGGGGGCCTGGCTTGCTGGGCGGCCTGCTAGTGGGCACCTCGTTTGCTAAGTCCCTGGCTTTTGCTAGAGACATTCCCTTAATAGGTGTCAACCATATGCAAGCACACGTTTTATCACACTTTATCGAAGGCCCGTATCCTCCCCTCCCCTTTCTCTGCCTGACGCTTAGTGGTGGACACACGCAGCTAGTCTGGGTCAAGGATTATCTAGATATGCAACTGCTAGGTGAGACCCGAGACGATGCCATAGGAGAGGCCTTTGACAAAATAGCACAGCTGATGCAAATGCCCTACCCAGGTGGTCCTTGGATAGATCACTATGCCCGCAATGGGGATCCACATCGCTTTACATTCCCTGCGACCAGCATGCCCAACCTAGATTTTTCTTTCAGTGGCATCAAAACAGCCTTTCGTTACTTTGTCCGTGAGCAAGAAGCCCAAAATCCTGACTTTATAGCCCAGCACCGCGATGATCTCTGTGCCAGTATCCAGCAAACGCTCATCAATATGGTCTTAGAAAAGCTCAAAAGTGCCGTAGCCCAGACAGGTATATCTGCGGTGGGTATCGCAGGGGGAGTAGCTGCGAATACTGCCCTGAGAAGGTGTCTAACACAATGGGCCCAGCAGTTAGGCTGGCAAGTACTTATCCCCCAGCCGGCCTACTGTACGGATAATGCAGCCATGATTGCGCTAGCCGCGCATCATCAATATATACAACGCGATTTCTGCGATATGGACGTTGCCCCACTGCCCAAAATGCCTGTATGAGTAACGCGGCAAAAAAGCATACCCGTCTGCTTAAAACCCCGACGATTACAAACAAGCGCGCTAGCTTCGAGTACAGCTTACTCGACAAATATGTAGCGGGGCTGGCACTTACGGGTACCGAAATTAAGTCCATCAGGGAGGGCAAAGTGAACATACAGCAGGCCTATTGTGTTTTTGCGCATCAGGAGCTTTTTGTCAGAGATATGCATATTGGGCACTATGCATTTGGTAACCTACACAATCATAATGAGACGCGTGTTCGCAAGCTACTCCTACATCGAAGAGAGCTGGACAAACTCATGAAAAGCAAACAGAAGGGGCTCACCATTATACCCATTCAGCTTTTCGTCAACCCGGCTGGCCTGGCTAAGCTAGAGATTGCGCTGGCTAGAGGTAAAAAACTATACGACAAGCGCCAATCTATCAAAGAGAAGGATGTACAAAGAGAAGCTGCGCGTCAATATCGACACCGTGCATTGGGCTAAGTTGCAGGGTATGGCAAGCATGCCCAACCCGCAAATGCGCAGCAGCGGCAACCCTGTGTGCGCTGAGCTGATAATTGCTACGCCATAGACGTGGGCGTACCCTACAGAGTAAAACACACGACCACTTGGCACGCTCGGAAGGACTCGAACCCTCAACCTTCGGAGCCGAAATCCGACGTTCTATCCTATTGAACTACGAGCGCTGATGTTCTCTGCACGGCTGCGTCACTTGTTATGGACCTACCCCACAACCTGCGCTAGCTACAGGTGACTAATCCTTACTAAACTATGCGTTTTGGTCTTACATATCAAACCCAGATCATTACGTTGTATTTTTACCAAGCATACTGATCCGTATCTAAATCTATAACGTATATCCAACCATGCTTGTTGCGAAGGGAATATATAAGTACCACGGCTATTTCCCGGTCTTACGAGGTGTTGACCTACAGGTCGCGCCTGGAGAAATCGTGGCGGTAATGGGCGCTTCTGGGGCTGGGAAAAGTACCTTGCTACACGTGCTAGCTACTCTAGACAGGCCTCAAAGCGGTACATTGCACTTGTATGGGCAAGATGTTTTGGCACTCGATGCCCATCAGCTAGCCAAGTTTCGCAACCGATACATCGGGTTTGTGTTTCAATTTCATAATTTGCTCCCCGAATTTACCTTGCTCGAGAATGTATGCCTGCCTGGCTATATAGGCGGATATGATAAAGCTGATGTAGAAGTCCGAGCCCATACCTTACTTGTTTTGTTAGATATCGCGCATCGAGCCCATCACAAGCCCGGGAGTCTTTCTGGGGGTGAACAACAGCGCGCGGCTGTAGCGCGGGCCTTAATTAACCGTCCGCACATTGTCTTTGCCGACGAGCCCAGTGGTAGCCTAGATTCCAAAAACGCCACAACTCTACATAATTTGTTCTGTAAATTGCGAGCTGAGCTCAACCAGGCTTTTCTGATAGCCACGCACAACCCTTCGCTAGCTGGGCTGGCTGACCAAAAGCTGCTAATGCAAGACGGTAGCTTAGTGGCCTAGCAAAGCCGCTTTAGCCTCTTCGTGAGCCCTGATCGGCCACCAGATTAGCTGCTTTTGCTGACCCTGTCTCTGTATCTTGATGGCTATCATAAGCTATAGCTCTGCTGCGTTTGCTCGGTGGTATACGATCACAGGAACCGCCTAGTTGCTCATCTACACTGACAGATGCCCCTTCTATCCTACCAGCCAGGGTAGCCAATGCAGCCAAAGCAGGCACATACGTCTCGGCGTAACCCTCATTCTTCAAGAGGGCTTCTATGTAAAGCAAGATTTCTTGCACATATTCTGCCTTCCCCAATAAAGACCGTAGGGCACCGTTGCCAGCCTTTTGTACATCTGCGTCTTTATCGCGCAAGGCCTCGATGATGCAGAAGAAAGTCTCTCGCCTATTCGCCCCGCTTATGGCTAGTGGGACAAGCGCCTTTGTAGCAGCTTGTCTAACTTCTACATCCTGGTCTTGCAAAGCTACCTGGGCCGCAGGGAAAATGGTCTCTACGTTGGCTTCCCTTTGGCTCGATAATGCAGGCAAAGCTTCTGCAGTAGTCCGGCGAACCTCACGGTGCACATCCTGTACCCCCGCCTTCAAGAGCAAAACAATGGATTGAGTAGGAAATGGTTTGTCTAGGCTGGAGAGTGTATACCAAACAGACTTCCGAACGAAATAGTGCGTATCCTTTAGTCCCATGTTAAGAAAAGAAAGAATGAATTGTAAAGGGATGCGAGTACCTAGTTTAGACAGCGCATCCCAAGCAGCTTGCCGCACACTATAGTGAATATCTTTTAATCCTATCTCAAAGAAGGTATTCAATGTTTTCGGAGGGACCTGTTTGCCTAAGCTAAGCAACGCTTTCCAGAGCGTTTGACGTACAGAATACTGTGTATCTCGTATACCTACTCCAATAGCCTCAGTAATTTGCTCACCAGGGACGTGGCTGCTTAGTCTCCCCAGTGCGTGCCAAGCGGCCTGACGTACATCTGCATCTGGATCGGTTGTTCTGTTTTTTAAATGAAGATAGATTTGCTCAAAGGGTATTTCCTGGCCTGTATACTGACACAAGTATTCTTCAATATATTTTATCCTCTCTTGCAAGTAAGGCCATATTTTTTCGAAGGGTATATCTCGGTACAAACTCACCAGTATATCGTGTGCATCTTGACGCACAAGGGTAGAACGATCTTGTAGTCCCATCTCTAAAATCGGCCGCACATGTTCAAAGTTTATGCCTTGGCTCAACGCTTTGAGCGTTCTTAGGGCGTCTTGGCGTACGGAGACAGAATCATCTTCTGCACCCATAGCTAAGAGCGGTGATATTTTCGCGAAAGAGATTTTCTTGCCTAGCTTCTCCAGAGCAAGCCAGGTAGCTTGACACACAAAATAGTTTGTATCTCTCAGACCTTCTTCGAAGAAGGGAAGTAGTTTTTCCAATGCAGAGGAGGTAGCTCTACCGCCTAGTATACTCAGTGCTTCCCACGCATCCTGACGTACGCATCCATTAGTATGGCTTAGCTTCTTTTGTAAACAGGGCCATATTCTTGTGAAAGCTATGTCCCTACACAGAAATATAAAAACATCCCAGGCTGCCTGCCGCACACGGGAAGCATTATCCTTGATAGGTAGTTTCAGTAGGGGTAATACCTGCTTCAAGGAGTTATGCTCGCCCAGTGACGCCAGGGTTTGCAGTGCATCTTGGCGTATTTGGGGGTAAGTATCCGCTAGGCCTTGGCTCAGCAGTGGTGATACTTTTTCAAAAGGAACACCCACAGCTAATGCACTCATGACTTTGAGCGCATCTTGGCGCACGATATCATCCTGGTCTTGCAACCCCATCTCTATGTAACAAGCCACCTGTTCCCAAGGCTTCCCTGCACCCAAGTTCTGTAAAGCTTGGAGAGCACCTTGGCGTACGACGATAGCGCTGTCTTGTAAGCCTGCTTCTATGTAAGGAGCTATTTGCTCCCAAGAACAGTTTTGGGCCAGTTGCTGCAGGATCTTGAGTGTCTCCACCCGTATATCTTCAGCGTGATCTCGCAAGCTCTTTTCTAAGAGCCATGATATATGCTCAAAAGGTATATCTACTGCCAGCGTACCGACAGCTTTCAGGGAACACTGACATATCCTATCCGTACTGTCTGACAGACCGACCTCTAGAAGAGGGAATACTTCTGCCCAGGGCTGATTTTTACCTACTATTTCTAGCACTTCGACTGCCTTCTGACGCACCTCATCGGCTTGATCTTCTAAAACTTTCCGCAAGAGAGGTGATACTTGCACAAAAGGTATGTTACAGGCCAGCTGCCCCAGGATATGGAGCGCATCGCAGCGCACAGCACAGGATGAATCTTGTAGCCCCCACTCTAATAGAAATAGAAAAGATACTTGTCCTGGGGGGTAATCTTTGCCCAATACTCCCAAGACTGCTAGGGTGCATTGTCGTACGGAAGAGCAAGGATCCTGGAGTCCTGTTTTCAAAAGCCGCGATATGCTTTCCCAGTGAGTCTGTGCGCCTACCATCTTAACGATCTGTAACACAGCTTGGCGTACCCCCTGGTGGGGGTCTTGTAAGCCCATGACTAAGTGAGGCCAAATCTTCGCCCAGGGAATGTCTGCCTCCAGTGCTATCAGTACATTCCAAGCGGCCCGGCGCACATATGGATTAATGTCTTCTAACTGCTTCTCTAAGAAAGGCCAGACCTTCTTAAAGACATGACCTCTGGCCAGGATACTCAAGGCTTTTAGGGCGCCTTGACGTATGCATCCCTCGCTGTCTTGCAGTGCGATTTCCAAAAGGGACGATGCTTGGTAGAAAGGGACATTTGTACCTAGGGTTGCGAGTGTCTGTACAGCATGCTGACGTATCGCAAACGATCTATCTTTCAGCCCCATTTGCAAAGAAGTCGCTATTTTTTCGAAGGGAATACCTTTGCATAGATTACCTACCGCTTTGAAAGTATCTCGGCGTACGTCAGGGGAGTCATGCTGCATACCTATCTTCAATAAGTTGTAAACCTCTGTCAAGGGAGCGTATTCACTTAGAACCAAAAGGGTTTGCCAGGCAGCCTGTCGCACAGCAAGTGTGTCACTGCACAGCCCAATGGCCAGTGCAGGAGTTATCTGCCCAAAAGCGACGCGGGATACAGGTGGTTGGTTGTCTTCTGAAGTAGCTGTGCGTGTCTCTTCTGTTGTATCGTACGACTCCTTTTCTTTTTCACTCTGTGTGGTTTCTTCCAGTAAGTTCGTGCCTGATCTCAAATGAGTCGATGTTGGGCTGCGAGATGGATTGGCTGCAGGCGCTCGTAGTGTCGGGATCGATAGACTGTGTGCCGAAGTTTCGGAAGGTAGCTCTGGGGCAGTGCCTGCTTGCAACACAGGGCTTGGCTCGACTCCTATTGCTGGAGCTGTACTGCTGGATACAGGTATGGCTACCGTAGCTGACCGACCTGCTGCAGGTGTAGTCAGCTGCTCACTGCCCTCGCGTATTTTTGGGCTTAAACCATCTACCCCACAGCTCTGTAAAAAAAGGCCGCAAAGTAAGATGTAGGTTGTGTGTTTTAGGTATCTATTCCTCATAATGCTTCCGAATTTATTTTATTCAATTATTTGCTTACGTCCCGAGTAACGAAGCTACAGGTATGTTTTCATGTAACTTGAGTCTGTAAATTTTATCTGTTTATTACGTACCAATCGCCTGACTGTTCATAATCCTCTCTCTTAGGGTTCTGAAAATTGCTCTTATCTTCTTCGTTTATGTATCGCTCTGCCTTTTTGGAAATTCTGATCTTTAGCAGCGATGCTCTAGCACAGAGATAGCTTAGGTAATTATAGGGTAAGTAGAAATTATTAGTTTTAGTTTCTTTGGTACTACAATCCCCGTGTTCTATCATATTCCGGCGAAGCGAACTGTCCTGTAGTGCTAAAGAATCTGGTAATTTTTCACCGTATGCTGTATCTGCCACCATGTCAGTTTTTGACTCTAGCAATTTCCGCTCTCTCTTTCCTCGGTTAGGTGGTTCATACTGTAGAATTGTCTTTACCGTTCTATATTTATCTCCGTACTCTAAAGTTGTTACTATTTCCTGATTCAGCGTATGGCTTGCACAGGCAGTTACTTTTTTGTAGTCTTTTGATAATAGGCAACTCAGTAATGTATCACACTCTGGGCAGTGTAGCCTGCTACATCCCATAGCTACTAGATGTGTATATTTGCCCAAGAGTCTATCTCTCAAGAACTGAAGAAATTGTACTTCTGCATGTGACTGCCCTGCTTGTATTAAGGCATATCCTAGCTTTTCAGCGCAGTTGCGTGCAGCTTTCGACATCTTGCTTCTTTGATTGTGGAAAGCGAATCTTTCAACATACCCTCCCTCGATTGGTTCCTGGTCCACCTCTTTCAACGCATTGTTAAACAAGGCTACGCATAGTACAGTATGTTGCTCAGATCCAGTGGTCAAGAAAATCTGAAGAGCATCTTGTGCCAAGCTTGCTGCACTTGGTATTGACTCATCCTGACGCCAAAAACGAACTGATACGTCAATACTATAGCACACAGTAGCTTTGCTTTTCTTACGAGAAGATTTCTCTGCTGGTTGTACTCCTTTCTCATCAATTCGGCTCTCCTGATTCTGCTTTGCTCGGATCTTTATCGTGTCCCATTTGTGGTTAGGCTTTAGTGGACCCTTATTGATTCTTGCTGCTAGCTCTTCGACAAGACCTGAATTAGAACCTATCTCTAAAACCTCTGTGTATCCAGATACCTCAACCGGTTGTCCTGAATCATGGGAAAGTATTTCAGGTAGTCTTATCGCTTCCTTGGCTAGTGTAGTTGTGACACAACTGGTACATAACACGCTTGCTATGAAGACATTTAAGTATGAAAGTATGTATTTGTCAACCCTTGTCCACATATTGTACAGCTATTGTACTTTAATCCGTTTAACTTCTCGTTTATCATCTGTATGGCTTGAACCCGCACATTCGAGTACTCTGAGTAAATCCCTAGATAGCTGAGCAAGTTCCAAAGGTGTACAACTGGGGTTGGCTTTGTTTTTTGCAGTAAGTAGTCGTTTAAAACCAGGGTCCTGAAGATATGCTTTGAGCCATACTACGAATTGATCTAAAAAATATGAAGATCCGGTTTGTACGGCTAGATGCAATACGTTGTTCCCATGTCTATCTAGATGGGTATACTCTACTCCCTTATCGAAAAAGTATCTTATCACAGCCATATTTTTACTTTGCATTGCATAGCTCAAGACAGATTCCTCATCATTGGTTTTGTCTTTGTAATTTACATTGCACTCCTCGCTGATACCCTCGACTAGGTATTCCACTACCTCGTAGTGTCCTCTGACAGATGCACATTGCAGGGGTATCACCCCGCTATGTTGCGTCTTGAGATGAGGAGGTAGATTGTACTCCTCTACCAATAGCTTTAACAGATTGAGTTTACCTTCTTCTGATACGTAGTGCAAGGGTGTATATTCTTGCCCATTCCATAGATATGTTCTTGTTAATTGCTCCTTAAGTACCGTATTGTCTTCCAACTCAAACGCGTCGGCCAGATCCAACTGCTTCAATTCTTCTACTGTTGCTTCGTTGCTAATCTCGTCCGCGAAATCTACAAAAACTTCGAAGAACTTGCTATCCATAGGAAGTAAGGGTTGTTTGAGCACCGATTCGTCTTGTGCTAATAGATCACCTGTAGCTCTCTCTAATGGAGGCTTTGACCTTGATATCTCATCCACTGATTCGTCTTGCTTGAAGCGCTTCTGATATATATCTAAGGCTTCCTGTAGAGTGCTCAAGCAAACTTGAATGTGAGGATGCGTATGTCCTGGATAAAGCCTTTCTAGCATATTCAAAGCATCTTTAGCATAGTTCAGCCCCTCTGTTGGCCTCTCTAGTTTGTTAAAGCCGAGCCCAATGCAACATAAGGAGTATGCGGTCTGTGGATGGTCCTGATTAGCATAGAGCCTCTTTCGCATATACAGTGCCTCTTGGCAATATTCTATCCCTTTTTTAGGACTATCTGTTTTGATCAAGCTTTCTCCAATATGATGTAAGATATGGGCTAAGCCCACGTCATCTCTATCACCAAAAAGGCGCTTATACATAGCTAGTGCCTCTTCTTGATACTGTAGCCCTTCTTGAAGCTCACCCAGAGCATCTAGCGCTATCCCCACACTGGTTAGCGAATGCATTAAATCAATATTATCCTGATATCCCTGGATACGCCTTCGCATGCTTAGTGCTTGTTTCTTGTAGTGTAACGCTTCGTCATGCTGATTCAAATCTGATAAGCGCTGACCTACACTGTCTAAAGAAGTAGCTATATCAAGATGGTCCTGATCGCTGAAAAGGCGTTTTTGCATATCCAGTGCTTCCTGGCTGTATGTCAGTGCATCTTTATGCTTACCCAGATGGGATAAGTGACTACCTATGTTATTTAGGGAACGAGCTATCTCAGGGTGGTCCTGACTTCCATAAATTCGCTTCTGCATATCTATCGCTTGCTGGCTATACTCTAATGCTTCTACGTACTTGCCTACTTGGCTCAAGCCGTTTCCTAGCTCACGTAAGGAAAACATAATGAACTGTTGTATGTCTGCGGCTTCTGTAGATGTACTTGGCACAGCTGTTGCCTGTGTAGGGGAGCGCGTTTCTGTCACTTTGCCTAGCTGTTCATCTTGGTACTTATCTACCATTGAACCATCTACTCCACAGCTCTGTAAAAAAAGGCCGCAAAGTAAGATGTAGGTTGTGTGTTTTAGGTATCTATTCCTCATAGTGCTTCTGAATTTATGTTATTCAATTATTTGCTTACGTCCCGAGTAACGAAGCTACAGGTATGTTTTCTCTCAACTTAGGTCTGTAGGATGTTTTTTCCAAAAAGCCAACCCCTACGCTGGTTGTGAGAGACACTTCCCTCACCTCAAATACCCAGCCACTTCCTCTGCCTATTTTAAACAGCTCCTAAGGCAAAAATCATAAAGAAGACAATTCCTGCAAATACTGTGCTGCCTGTGACCCAATAGCTTCCCGCTCCCTATCCGACATTTTATCAAGCATGCTGTACATAATACGCATTCGCTCCTGATTGCCTAGCATTTTTCTGTGCTTAGCTAAAAAATTCCAATACAAGACATTGAAAGGACATGCTCTTTCTCCTATACGCTTCTTATGATCATAGTAGCACGTCTTGCAGTAGTCACTCATTCTGTGGATGTAGTTGGCACTGCTTATGTAGGGCTTGCTAGCCACAATCCCCCCATCCGCAAACTGACTCATACCACGGGTATTCGTAATCTCTACCCATTGCACCGCATCTATGTGGTACCTGGGGGTTTACATAGAT
>JBCBRR010000022.1:0-15161 GCA_039819605.1 Bacteroidota bacterium
TTTTAGCCAAATTTGATAGTCGCGGGTGATTTTTTTGGTTACTTTTTTCATCGTAGGAAAAAAGTAACGAAGCCCCCCGCAGGGGAAAGGTATCGTAAAAGCTGTGAACTCGATAAGCTACACCTACAGCCACGTAAAAGCGTGACCCCCTCATCACATTGCCAAGATATTCCCCTTATCGTAGGGGAAATCTGTTCTCACTGTATCTTCGTGTTATCTAGGGCAGCCCCCAATTAATAACGTACATAACAGAAGTGAATCATAGGGAACCGGAAGAGATACGTCGTATCTTTGCGGATGTATCATCAAAACTGGAGAACAACATGTTGACGACAGCAGAACAAATTAGACGCGTGGGTATAAAAGAAGGCGTGGAACGGGGTAAAAAAGAGGGCAGGGAGGAAGGTAGAGAAGAGGGTAGGGAAGAGATTATTGCGCATATGCTGCGGGCTCACATTCCTGCGGTGCAGATCAGTTTTTTCACAGGCTTAGATCATGCAAAAATTGCAGAAATCGCTGCGAAAATGGACCGATAGAAGTAGATGCGGAGACTGGTCTCGTAACGTAACCGAGCTCAGGCCTTTTGCCAAAGCTACCTATACGTAGCGCAGAGACGTGCCATCGTCCAAAATCTCTTGACTCTGTTTGTCAATAGATTCCATAGCTAGCCCTACAGCAGCTACTACCAAGTCCTCTAACATCTCCTTCTCATTAATCTTGAAAATGGATGGATCGATCTCCATTTTGAGTAGCTTCCTCTGCCCATTCATGGTAGCTTTGACTAAACCGCCACCTGACTCTGCAGTTACCTTGAGTCGCTCTACTTTCTTCTGAGCTTCCTGCATGTTGGACTGAAGCCTCGTCACTATATTCTTAAATATTTCGCGATGCGTCTTATCGTGTTCTTCGTCTGATCTCATATGGGTTTCGGTGTGTAGACACACCCGCTAGGTTAACATATCTATTAGCTCACGTAGTGTATATTGCTTTTGGAAGCCAGTACGCATTTCTTTTACACTGAGTTGATGGGCGGCCCTTTCTGTATCTCCTATAATGATGACAAAAGGTATTCTTTTCTTATTTGCATAAGACATCTGTTGCCTTAACTTACTGGGCACTGGATATATCTCAGAACGAACACCCGCTGCCCGCAGCGAAGTCAGTATACGTAGCCCCCTTGCTTCACTGGCAGGGTCTAGGTTGGTAAGCATTACCTGAAGAGGAGCTGGCCCACGCTCCGGAAGCATATCCAATGTGTCCATGGCGGCATATAACCTGTCTAGCCCTATCGAAAGCCCAACACCTGTGATACTTGGCGCCCCTTCCTTAATACCAATATAATTATATCTGCCGCCACCGCCTAAACTCCCCATAGATACGGCCGCTGTTTTGATTTCGAAAATGGTACCTGTGTAGTAGCTGAGTCCCCGGGCTAGGGTAGGGGTTAGGCTGATGGGTAAGGAGGGTAACCCCATTACGGATAGGTAGTCCAGTACTTTTTGAAGCTCTTGCAGACCACGCAGCCCTTCTTCAGAGGCTTGTAAATGCTGCTGTAAGGTGGCTAGCTTAGCTGCATTCGTGGGTGGTAGATTGAAAATGAACTGAATCTGTGCCAAGGCCTCCGCAGAGAAACCAGCCCGTAAGAGCTCAGCTTCTACATGCGCTTGGCCTGATTTATCGAACTTATCCAGTATGGTAAAGAATGTAGTCGCCTGCACCTTGTCAGCGACATGCGACATAAGTCCATTCAGGATGGCGCGATGGTTAAGCTGTATGACAAAGTCGGGGATACCTAAATGGGCAAACAGCTGATAGGTCATGGCTAGTATTTCGGCTTCGGATACGAGGGTAGGTGTACCTACAACATCTGCATCGCACTGATAAAATTCCCGATATCGGCCTTTCTGTGGGCGGTCTGCACGCCACACCGGTTGTATTTGGTATCGCTTGAAAGGAAACAAGAGCTTGTGCCTATGCGTAGCCACATAGCGCATCAGGGGTACGGTTAGGTCATAGCGTAGCCCTTTGTCTGCAATCTGGGCTGTAAGTGACTTATAGCCTTTGTGCATAGCATCTGGGTCCACACCTGCGAGAAAATCTCCCGAATTGAGCACCCTAAACATTAACTGTTCGCCTTCTTGGCCATATTGCCCAGATAGCGTACTGATGTTTTCTAGGGCTGGGGTCTCGAGCGGGCTAAAGCCGTATCTCACGTACAGATTCTGTATGATATCGGCAATGTATTGCCGGTTTGATACCTGTAACGTGTTGAAATCGCGGGTTCCTTTGACGAGGGTAGGCTTGAGAGTTTTCATATATAGTCAGTAGAGCGCGTTTATCTTAACTTAAGTGTAACCAGCGTCAGTACAGCCAGCAGTATGCCTACAATCCAACAGCGAATCACAATGGTAGATTCGTGCCAGCCTAGCTTCTGAAAATGGTGGTGAATGGGTGCCATCCTGAACAATCGCTTGCCTGCCCCATACTTACGCTTTGTATACCTAAAATAGCTTACCTGCAAGATGACCGACAGGTTCTCAATCAGAAATATACCGCCCAAAAGGGGCAGGAGGAGCTCTTTGCGAATCACAATGGCCAAGACAGCTACGATGCTACCTAGGGCTAGGCTCCCGGTATCTCCCATAAAAACCTGAGCCGGGTAGGCGTTGTACCATAAGAAGCCTATGCAAGCTCCTACGAAAGCGGTACAAAAGACAGCCAATTCACCGGTATGGGGTATGTGCATAATGTTTAGGTATTGCGCAAAGATAGCATTTCCTGACAAATAAGCTAAAATAGCGAGCGTAGCTCCACTAATAGCTAACGTACCTGTTAGCAACCCGTCCAATCCATCGGTTATATTGGCTCCGTTGGAGACGGCGGATATGATAAAGCTAAACACGAGGATGTACACGAGCCATGTATAGCGTTGGTTAAGCCCGGGTATGATTTTGCTATAATCCAGCTCATTGTTCTTGAAGAAGGGTAGGGTGGTCTTGGTAGCTTTGACATCTACAACGGTGGTCTCGCCAGTCGCTGCGCTTGCGGGCACATTATGGTGCCTAATCACCACATCTTGCCGAAAAAAGAGGGTAGCACTTACGATGATACCGAGTCCGATTTGCCCAAATATCTTAAACTTCCCAGCCAGGCCTGACTTATTCTGTTTGTATACCTTGATATAATCGTCCATAAAGCCGATCGTACCCATCCAGAGGGTAGTTAGGATCAGGAGGAGAATGTAGGTATTGCTGAGGCGTGCTAAGAGGAGGGTCGGGATGAGAATAGCCATCAGGATGATCAGTCCTCCCATGGTGGGGGTATGATCTTTCTGTTGTTCTCCGTCCAATCCCAGCCTGCGTACGCCTTCTACAATCTGTTTTTGTTTGAGTAAGGTAATGAAGCGCTGGCCCCACAAGATGGTGATGAGGAGGGCCAGTACGGCTGCGCTCGCCGCTCTGAAAGAGATGTATTTAAAAACGCCTGCGCCTGGTAGATGTAGAGTTTCGTGGAGGTATTTAAAGAGGTAGTAGAGCATGGGAACCCTGTTCAAGGTGCTATTGGGATATGGGTTATGAAATCTGTTATTTCCTGGTCATTGGGTTGGCCATTCACTTGAAAGACGTGCCCGAGTACTTCTCTGAGCAAGGTTTCTTGGTCGGCTGTTGTATTGAGTACAGGGTTGTGTGCTCCATCGGGTGCTACCTGCATGACTTCATAGGTATCTACATAGACTTGAAACGAACGGTTGTCTTTGAGTACTACGCGTTGGCTAACCCGCTTAGCGAGCTGCTCAGGAATAACGAGGGAATCTTTACCGGCTTCAGAAATGAATAGGTAGGGGTTGTGTTGCAGCCAATAGTATACGGCATACTGGCTACCCTGCTGGCTAAAATAGGTATAGATATGATCTTTCAAATGGAAAGATTGGGCAGTAGCAGATGAGCGAAGCCCAGGGCCACATCCTCCTGTGAAAGCATGCGCATTTCCATAGTGCCTAAGATAGGTTACATAATTGCTACTGTTGGGGTCCACAACGACACTATAGTTAATAAAGTGCCGTAGCTCGCCGATCAGGTTCGGGTCGAGGCCTTGTTGGGGTATACTTAGCTGGTCAAGAAAGATAAAGCCTCTTTTAGCTGCCGGATCCAGGAAGTTAGCTTTCGGATCGTCGTGCTCTGCCACTTCAAGGGTGATTTCTAGTTCCTGAGCGCCTTGTTTGGAAGTCACTTGATTGACTTCTAGGGCCACCTTAGGTAGGTACAGGTTCATTGCATCACTGCTAAATACTTGGCTATTTTCCATCAGCCAGCAGTGTGCGTAGTATTCTTTACCCAACATAGCGGCTATGGGTAGGTCTTGATCGGTGATCGTAACTGTCTTACTGAAATTTGTCGGATAGGTATTGGGCCCAGCTGTGCCAGCTGCACAAGCGACCAGGGTAGCTGTACCTGCTGCGATATCAAATGCGGGACGGGTTGTGGTTGCGGATGCTAGTTGGGTACTAATTTGTTGACGGGCTATCTCTTGGGTTAGCTGATCGGGTGTAATGAAAAAGCCCAGGGTAGGGTTGAGGAGGTTCTCTTCTTTAGCGATCGTACCGGCCAGGTCTAGGGTGACGGTATTCAGATCGGCCTTAGGGGTTACGTGGCGGAGGTCTTGAACTTGGATCTGCTGCATCTGCATTTGCGCATAGGCTTTCCGGACCTGTATGGTCTCATGATTATCGCTCAAGATCAGGGTTGTTTTCCCAGCGTTCTGCACCATGCCATAGGCATACACGTCGTAGTCTACGCCTGTTTGCAACAGCTGCTGGGTATCTTGTACGGTTATATAATCGGGGGATGTGTTGGTTGTAGTTACATAGATAACGTCTGGGTTTGGGGTCCAAGGTGCTAGGGTATGCGTTGTGGTTAGGGACTGTGGATCTTGTAGGAGTTTATGTGCTAGGCTTGTGGGGGTCAGGGTTGGATTTCCTTGTTTCAGCAGTATAAAGCCTTGTGCATCTAGGCCTGTAGGGGGTGGAGGTGTGGTATAGGTTTTCGTAGCTTCGAGGGTTAGCTCAAGGGTACCGGTATGAGCTTGGGCCAAGTCAGCTTGCTGCAGTTTCAGTGTGGGATAAGCGTTGTTTGCTGGAACTTGGAAGGTAATACCTGTTGGGCTGTAGTAGACGCACTGGGTGTTAGTACGGCGTAAAAACATATAGGCGATATAGTCTTGGTTAGGGGTTAGTAGGGTTTGCCCAGAGAAGCTATCTATCTGCATATTGCCGCAGGTGGCTGGCGCTACTGCGTTTTGGTAGTAGGCGAAGCCAGTATTGCTCAGTAGGGGGGTAATGGTGGGTACATTTTGGGGTTGGGTTGCATTTCTCAGGGCTTCAGCAGCTGTTTTGATATCGGTTCCTGCGGGGATAATGAGGGTACCAACTCGTGTTTCTTCATCATGGAAGTTCGTATCCAGGGTGCCTGTGACATGGATACAAGGGTAGTGATGTGTACCTTGGATGAGGGTGTTGGTTAGGTGTGCTTGTTGGGTGGTTAGATTAGCGCCATGGGTGTCTGGGGTTGTTGTGATGGCGTAGGGTTGGCATGAGGTGCAGGTGTGTGTGCATAGGGATAAGATGGTTAGGAATAGGTAAAGGGTGTGTGGTTTCATTTTACTGGGCTCCGTGGGATTCTAGGAAATCTACTATGGCTTGGTGATTGTTATGTTTTGCTAGTTGTAGCGGTGTCTTATCATATTTGTTACGTGCATTTACCTGAGCCTCATGTTCCTTCAGGTAGGTAACTACGGGTAGGTGGCCGATTAGGGCAGCTATGTGCATCGGTGTCCAGCCATCCTTGTTAGCCGTATCCACCTGAGCCTTCTGTTCCTTCAGGTAGGTAACTACGGGTAGGTGGCCGTTTTGGGCAGCTAGGAGTATTGGTGTCCAGCCATCCTTGTTAGCCGTATCCACCTGAGCCTCCTGCTCATTTAGGTAGGTAACTACGGGTAGGTGGCCGTTTTGGGCAGCTATGTGCATCGGTGTCCAGCCATCCTTGCTAGCCGTATCCACTTGAGCCCCCTGCTCATTTAGGTAGGTAACTACTGGTAAGTGGCCGTTGTGGGTAGCTACGTGCATTGGTGTCCAGCCATCCTTGCTAGCCGTATCCACCTGAGCCCCCTTCTCATTTAGGTAGGTAACTACCGGTAGGTGGCCATTTAGGGCAGCTATGTGCATCGGTGTCCAGCCATCCTTGCTAGCCGTATCCATCTGAGCCCCCTGCTCATTTAGGTAGGTAACTATCGGCAGGTGGCCGTTTTCGGCAGCTATGTGCATCGGTGTCCAGCCATCCTTGCTAGCCGTATTCACCTGAGCCCCCTTCTCATTTAGATAGGTAACTACCGGTAGGTGGCCCCCGTACGCGGCGGCATGCACTGGACTCATGGAATACTTGTTGTCCCATATCTCCAGACTAGCCCCATTGCCTCCCAAATCCCTTATAACTTCTGAGTAACCATTACAGGCAGACCTCCACAAAAGATTATCACGTAAGCCACAACCAAAACTGCCTGGCTCTCCTTGTAGTTTATGCTCTATTTTGCCTGAAGAATGATACAGGATCAAGCTTCCTTTTTCTTTCTCGAATACCAAAGGGGTTCCGTACAACCTGCTGCCTAGCAGTACAGATAGAAAACCAGCAGGAATTCCCTTATTGCATGCTTCTACCAACGCATCCGTACTGTAGCTGTCAAAAATATCCGCGACAAGCTCTTGGCTAACAGATGTGGGATCTTCTCTACTTTCTTCAAGAGTCGTCTTTACTATCTGCATACATGCTGCATCTTCTTGAGCTAAAGACCCCAAGGCATTTCTTGCTGCTTTTTGAACACTTGTATCTTTGTCTTGAAGCAATAGCTGTATATGTTGCAGAACTTTTGTTGTCAAGTCTTTCTCTTTGGCTGCCAGCTCACTGATCTTTTTGACCGCAATAGCACGTACATTATCGTCTTTGTCTTGTAGTTTCGTTTGTAGTAGAGCAAATATCTCTTCTTTCTGATCTGAGGTTAAGTTATACAGTTCTAGAAGTGCTTCTATACCAGCCTGGCGAACTTTTGCTGCATCATCACCTAAAGTTTCTAAGATCCAGGCTTCTTTTACAAGATCAGGACGATCTACTACCAAGCCAGCTAGGGTGGGTACTACTCTAATGCCTGCACTCTTTACGTATTCATCCTGGTCTCTGCAAGCACGTTGAATGAGAGGATATACAATGGGTAGAGCATTCGTTAATTCAGTTAAGTCTAGGTTCGCGAGTGCTTCTACACAAGCTCTACGAACAGCAGCATGACCACTCGTAGAGGCCTGTTCAATAAATGCAAGCACTCTTTCCCCTTTTTTAGGAGCTATTGATCCCACCTCTGCCAGCGCTAATACGCCGGCTGCCTGAACGGCGGATGGATTATTAGGAGCTAGTGCTGATTGAAGTGACGCAAGTATGTCTTCTAACAGGCCGCTTGCGTCTACTTCAGCAGTATCAGAACCCTGTTCTTTTTTAACTAATCGAGGCATGGCTCGAAGTGCTGCTGTCCGTACAGAGACGACCGAGTCTGGTAGTATACCTTTAAGGAAGGTAAGAACAGAACGAGATAAATCGGGATCGGCCTTAGCTACGCCTACAACTGCAGAAATTGCTGCTTCGCGGATCTGAATAGCCTTGATAGATTCTGTAGGTTTGGCATATTTCTGGATTTGAGAAAATACGTCTCCAGCTTTATCTGCTTTCACTTGTAGCAGTTCTGATAGAGCACTAAGAGCAGATGAACGTACAGTCTCCTTGTTGTCTAGTTGTAAACAGGCTTCTAGCATTTCATAAGCTCTGTTTGCCAGCTGTGGATTAGCTTTAGCTATGGTAGGCAAGTGAGCTAGTGCAGCACTGCTTCGCTTGGTATCATAGTGCTCAACAGCTTCTTGAAAAACCTCTTCTATAACCTGACCATAAGCACTGGTATCGCTTATACCTTTGAGTTTGACAAGTGATTTCATTAAGAGTGGGAGCAAGGGATCGTTTGTGTAAGGGTTGTAGGTACTTCCGGCTTCACAGAGCCCTGCGCGAAGCCAGGATTTTAGTCGATCTCCTAACTTAAACTCTTCTCCATTTAGTACTTTGAGACCTATGCTTTTGTATTTGTCTTCGGTAATAATAAGCCATTCATTAAATAAATGTAGTTCTAACAGCAAGTGCTGTACGCCAGCTTCTTCTTGAGGAGCTACATTTAGTAGGTAGCAGAACCTTTTCAGATCTGACATCAACTCTTCTCCCAGACTTTCATAACCCATATGCTCTTGTATCCGGTTTGATAGTTCACCCATCATGAAGATCAAGGTGTTGGTATATGTCGAGATATATCTGTTCTTGCGGATAAACTCAGCTATTTCACGCTGGCTCTTACCTTCTGTTGAAAAGAACTTGCGGACTAATTCCTTACCAGCAAAGTGCTCTTGGAAGGTCAGATGGGGAAATTCATACTCATCTCCCTTTTTCTGCAAAAAGCTTAAGGCCTGTAGCTCGCTAATCTCAGCTTTGCTCTTTAAGAATTTTTCTAATCTCTTTTTGGATATTCGTGTTGAAGAGCTATCGTCTTGCAGCATGTGCAGAGCCAGACGATCTACGGCAAAAGATAAAGCTTTCTTTCTTGACTCAAATTGTTCTATTGCACCAGGCTTTGGGTTTTCTCTCAAGATTTTTCTCTGATAGCGTGTCCATAAATGGTTGGTAAGCTCACGATACAACTCTGATAAGCTACCTCGATGGAGTAAATCGCGTATAGAGGCAGTATCGTCTGCTTCTTTCCACAAATAGCACAGGATCTTCAGATTCACAGGTATGCGCGTAATATCACTAATCCCTGTGTAATTCTGAATAACACTTAAGAATTCACTGGCTTCAGAATCGGAAAGAATTTGTCTTACGTAATCTTCTTTCTGAGCTTCGCTGAACCCTTTATGTTCTATGGTAACGTCGTAATCATCATTACTGACAGCATGAGGCCGGGAGGTGACAATGAGCTTATGCTTGCCCCCAAGAGCCTCTTGGATGATCTCTTTACTGGTACCTGCTCTTTCGTCTAGGCCATCTAAAATGATCAGTGTGGTGGGCTCATTGAGCTGCTGTCGGATGGCTTCACGCCAACTGTCATGTTGCTTTTCTTCTATATCCAAGCATTCTTTGATAATAGCTGTGGCTAGAAGTTCTTGCTTATTAAGCTTACTGAATGCACTAATATTATACTTGTCTTCTCGCAAATTTCTGACAGGTAACGCATACACAGCTCCAAATTCTCCTCCCCAGTTATCTTGAGCCCATTCGTAGGCAAGTTTGTACGTGAGAGAGGTTTTACCGGTGCCGGCATCTCCTATGATACATACCTTCTGGGTCGCTTTAGTGCTGCCTCGCTGTGTCTGGCCACCGGTATTGGCGAATATATCTTGTAACCCGATGGGTTTCTTGATCAGTTTCTTGCCTTTCACTTCAGCTACATGCTGTTCATCCTTGTGTAGGCCACTTGTAGATGTCGATTGGGCTAGTGCTAACCTGGTCATAGCTCTGGGAGCCTCGGAAGTTACTTGTCGGCCTATGTGATTTAGATTGCCTAGAACACTATGCTTCTGTGAATCTGCCTCTATGGGTTCATCATCTCTCTCTTCAACACCTGTCTCACTGTCGTTATCTGCTTTGGCAGTGCTTGTACTAGATTGTTCTCGAACCTCTTCGTGGCGCCATAACTGGCAGGCTACGCTACTTGTAGATATCTCCTTTTCTTCCTCTATCTCTAATAAGCTGGGCAGTGTACTGAGGGCTTCACTATAGTGCTTCACAAGAGCTTCTCTTATTGAGCTTGTCCGGGGTAGTACTGATGTTTGTCTATTGATCCGCTCCTCTAGCTGTTTAATAAATTCACTTTTTACTTTGCTGAAAAGCGCTCCGTCCCTTCGATCTTTTTGAGAATAGTGCTCTATAAGATGGGGTTTACGGAGCTTATCCTCTAGCGACTTGCCAGCTAGCCAAGTTTGTATAGCCTTAACGACAGGCTTAGGTTGAACATCTGCATCCTTTGATGAGTTGCCAGTATTATTACCCTCGGGAAGGATGCAACACAGCCATGAATTACGATGTGCCTTTACGGTTTGGGACTGTTGTTTACGTGATTTCTCTTTTTCCTCACGCTCAAACTGTGCTAATTCTTGCTCGAGATTTTCTAGATACTTTTTAGCCTCGATACCCTCTTGTCCAATTGGGCTTGGCACAAACCAGCTGTCCACATAATGTTGTAACCACTGATAAAGCGCATATTCTTCTTGTGAACTCGCAGTAGATGTATTGAAGGCCGTTACTAACTCCTCTGTAGAAGCATAATTACTGTTACTGACGTACTGCAGTAGGTCTTCATCTGATATTTTTAGTCCAGGTTCGGCACCCGCATCTAGTCGACTTGTGGTGCCTGAAGAAAGGTTTGGTGACGCGGTAATAGACTGCGCTTGTGAAGGACTTCTAGTGCCTACAACTGAATCCACCTGCAAGGGTTGGATTCCTCCTACTTCTGTTACAGAGGCTGCAGACGAAACATCTCTGCCTGCTGCGACTGGACCCGACTGCGTTACAGCGCAATACTTATCCTCCACGCCACAGCTCTGCAAAAAGAGTGCGATGAGCAAAACAAAAGAGATGCTTCTTTGGTTGATTGCTTTCATAGTCAATGAGGTACAGATTAAATACTTCTTGATTCTTACCTAGCTCAAATAAGATTGCTGGCTGATCATTTGACCCATTTTAAGAAATCTTTCCCAGAAAGTCAAGCCCTCGTCCTGAAATCCGCGAAAACACACTCTGATTGAGGCTCGGGTTGTGATAGTGTAGGGTTGGCATGAGGGTATCGGTGTGGGTGTGTAGGAATAGGGTAGTTAGGAAGTATCCCTAAGCATGTCTATACGTCCTAAATCTAGCCCCGTCCACTTACTGATTTGTTCCCGAGATAGATTGTCTTGTAGCATGGTCTTGGCTATCGTTAGCTTACTGTGCTCCACGCCATGTTCCATACCTTGGCTCCATAAATACTGACCTGCTGTCATAATCTCCTCCTTCGCCACCTCTCTAAATCAAGAGGCGACCTAAACAGTTGGTAAGTCGCTACTACGAAGTAGTCCTAAGCGTGTCTATGCGCCCTAAATCTAGCCCCGTCCACTTACTGATTTGTTCCCGAGGTAAATTGTCTTGTAACATAGTCCTGGCTATTGCTAACTTGCTGTCTTCCACACCAAGCTCGATTCCATGTTCCATACCCTCATTCCATAAATACTGACCTGCTGTCATAATTTCCTCCTTCTTTTTAGGTACTATTGCTGCAATGGCTTTTAGTAACTCTTGCCCCTTATCCTGATCCTCTAAACTCAACATATAATGCACTCCACTGATGCCATACGACCGATCTAATAACTTCAAGATCATATCTGGGTTAGATCTTACCCAGGAAAGAAAACTGCCGCCTTGAGCACCACGCTTAAGCAAGATCTGTAACAAATCAGCACGCCCATGCTGCGCCAACTCAGCTTCTGAAACTGTAGTCAGGTCTACCAAGATGAGCTTGAAAAGACCAGGCATATGCTTCTTAGCTAAGGCCGGGTCTTCAAAACAGTCATGTAGGTCAATGGAGTACGGATAAGGCGTCTGTTTACCTGCATAGACGCAGATATTCGCTATGATCGGCAACTGTATATACCCTTCGCCTAGATGTTGTCCCATCAGTGCTAGATCATATTGTATCACCCGAAAGGGCAAGAGCTTGTCGGGGGTACTTTGATGTTCTACCAAGGGATAGACATGGGCGCGGCTATGCTGTAGCGTACACTGATATGCCATATCCGCGTGTATTTGGGCAAGATGGTCCTTAACTGAACTCTTGTTGGTGTGCCGCAGCGTAGTCCAGTCAAGGGTAGTGCGGAGATCATGCGGCAAATACTTCTGTAGCAGATCCTGCGCGACCTCTATATCAGTCATACCTTTTTTGAACAAGGCATCATGCGGCTGATGTGCCACACTGTATAAGGGCTTGTTATTGGGTTCCATGGCCATTGACTTACTCCCAAGAGCCAAAGATATAAAAAATAAGAACCCGCTAAATTGAGTGGTTCAAACCCCCGAAAAACACGCCCAAATTAACATAATGTTAATTATCCGGATGTCATTTCATAACCCATTTTTCAACCGTTCTATATCCCTCAATCCTAATCCAGTGCATTCCCTAACTTGCTCTCCAGATAAGCTGGCCTGCAGCATACGCCTGGCAATCTCTAGCTTACTTTGCTCCATACCCTGCACTACACCTTGTACTATACCTTCCTCTCTACCTCGTATGATGCCCTGCTCTATACCTTCTTCCCTACCTTCCTCCCTACCTCTTACTATGCCTCGCTCTTCACCTCTTACTTCGCCCTCTGCTATGCCTTCTACTTTACCCTCTCTTTTACCTTGCATCCACAAATCTTGTGCTATTGTCATGACTTTCCCCTTCTTTTTTGGTTCTACTGATGCGATCGCTTCTAACAGGGCTTCCCGTTTGCCCCACTCCTCTAAACTCAACATGTAATATATCCCACTCCTAGCGTACGGCCGGTCAAGTAAGCGTAAGATCATACCTGGATTTGACTTGACCCACGAAAGAAAGTCTCCCTGTACACCGCGCTTTAGCAAGATCTGTAATAAATCGGCCTGACCGTGCTGTAATAACTCGGCTTCTGAGATCGTGGTCAAATCTACTAAGATTAGCCTGAAAAATTTACCCATATATTTCTGAGCTAGCAACGGATCTGCAAAGCAGTCATATAGGTCAATGGAGTATGGATAAGGCGTCTGCTTGCTTGCGTAGAGACAGAGATTCACCATGATGGGTACGTGTTTATAGCTTTGCTTGAGATGCTGCTCCATCAACGCTATATCGTATTTCGTCATACGAAAAGGCAATAATCTATCGGGGGTGCTCTGATGCTCTATCAGGAAACAAATATGGGCTAGGCTATCCCGCAGTGCAGATTGATACACCACATCTGTATGCAAATGGGTGAGCTGTTCTTTGACCAAGCTCCTGTTTTTGGACTGGAGTGTACCCCAATCAAGGGCGCTTGTGATATCCTGGGATATGTGTCTCTTCAACAGGTCCCTAGCCACGGCTACATAAGCCATCGCCTGCTTGAAGAGCCCGTCGTGAGGATGGTATATTATATCGTGTAGCTGTTTTTTGTTAGCGTCCATACTCTACTTCTTTCTAATCTCACCGAACGTTTTTGCAAATATAACTACAACAATGTTTATTTTATGCAAGTTGTGCTATCGTTGTGTTCAGACACGGTTATGCGTAGTTTAGCAGAAAACACAACGCATCCAATCCAATAATGCCTACAACAACACCCAGCTACCAAACACTGCTCACAACGAAAGACAAGTCCTTTCTGGAAAAGCCTGCCGCAGGCTTGTATAGCTTGACCCTGTGCATCGGAGATACCGATATGGGTATCTGCTGCATCGAGCAGACTACATATCGATGCCGCCTGCTGGAAACCTATAGCCTGGCTGCTCCTAACACATCTGTCACAGCACTCAAAAAGCTCTATAAACAACAGCCATGGCTGGCAACCACTACCTGGGGACATGTGATACTCTGTATCAAAAACAGACATTATACGCTGGTCCCCCATGAGCTGTTTGTGGCAGAATGTGCCGATAGCTACCTGCAATGGGCCGCTCCTGTGGATGATACCATACAGGTGACTTATTTGCCCCATCATCGCCTGGATGTGGCTGTTGCTTTTGGCTTGCCTAAGCCCTTGCTGGCCTGGTTTAATAAGGTGTACAAAAACCGCAATGTGTGTATCATGCACCAGGCTAGTGGCCTATTGGCTAGTGTATTTGGCTACCTGGCCGCTGAGCCAACTACGGACTTGCCACAATTGTTTGTGTTTGTGGATGGAGGCTATATGCATGTCCTTTGTGTGGCTGGGTATAGGTTGTTGTACTATAACCAGTTCTGTTGCGATGCGATGGAACGGGCTGTGCGATATGTCCTGATCGTGATCCATACCCTCGGGTTGCCAGTGGATACTACAGCAGTGACCTTGATGGGGAGTGTGAAGAAAAATGCTTGGCTACATGCAACATTAAGTAGCTACCTGCCGATGGTCGTTGTGAAAAATATGATCCGCCATGTAAAGTGTAGCCGTAGTATCCCGAAGACAGCTGCTATGGAACATCCTGATTTGCTCAGCGCCCACCTGCATACCCAATTCTTGTAGGGAAGGCGCTTAGCCCCCTGTACATATGTTTATGGAGACATTTTGGATCATCCTGATCTGTTCACTAGCGGCCATTAACTGTAGCCTACTCGGTACTTACCTGATACTGAGAAAGGTGGCTATGATGGCAGACGCCATTGCCCATGCAGTTTTGCCGGGTATCGTCCTGGCTTTTCTGATTACGGGCTCTAAAAGCTCTTGGATTATGTTCGTGGGGGCCAGTGCCATGGGTATCATGGCCAGCTTCCTGATGGCTTTCTTGCAAAAGCAAATTCGGCTGCAGACCGATGCCTCTATCGGCATTACTTTCACCTGGCTCTTTGCGCTGGGTATTATCCTGATCGCTTTCTTTAGTAAAAAGGTGGACCTAGACCCAGAATGTGTCCTCTATGGGGAAGTGGCCTACGCACCGCTGAATGTGTGGCAAGTGCGTAGCGATCTGCATATAGGGCCCTGGTCGGTGTATCTGCTGACCCTTATGCTGGTGGCTAACCTAACCCTGATTGTATTGGGCTATAAGGAGCTGGCTGTCACTACGTTCGATGCACCCTTCGCAGCTACTGTGGGTATACGTACTTTGCTGTGGCACTATGTACTTATGGGGGCCACTTCGTTTACGGCCGTGGCGGCTTTTGAAGTGGCCGGTGCTGTGCTGGTGGTGGCATTTTTTGTGATCCCCGCTAGCCTCGCCTACTTGCTTACAGAACGCCTGCATAGCATGCTCTTCTTAGCACCCGCGATTGGCATTGGGCTAGCTGTGGTGGGGTATTACCTGGCTGTTCAGATCAATGGCTCTATCGCGGGTGCTAAGAAGAGCATGCTATGCAGGCGTTCTGTA
>JBCBRR010000023.1:0-14949 GCA_039819605.1 Bacteroidota bacterium
CAGGCCCTTCTCCACTAGGGTCCGTAGGGCCTGAAGTGCGCAGCGCTGCCCTACAGGCCCTACGGACCCTAGTGGAGAAGGGCGCCGATGTGAAAGACATGCTAACACCTGTCCTCAACGCCCTCCAGGATAGCAACTATGAAGTGCGCAGCGCTGCCCTACAGGCACTTGAGCAAATGCCTACTGAGTTGCTTATCAGCGCTTATTGGGAGACGAAAGATGTAGATCTTACCTTGCTGATAGTGCCTAAGCTTTATGACGTGGCACTTGCTGTGGAAGATATCAGCTCAGATCAGCGGCAGCTTATACTGTATCCTACCATCGGCGATGCTATAAAATGGACAAAATATAAACAAGAAATACAAGCTTTAGGAGAACTTATTTTTCAACGGTTCCTTGCCATGTTTTTTGAGGTTGCTGAAGAGGGTCACCTAGAGATAGTTGGCTATCTTCTAGCTCATGGTGCTAACATAGAAACACGGCATAAAGGCCAAACCCTCTTGCACTTCTTTGCTCAAGAGGGCAACTTTGAGCTTGTGAAACTTCTATGTGAAAGAGGAGCTAACCTGGAAGCACAAGACAGCCGATGCAGAACAGCCGTCTGGATCGCCGCTCACGCAGGCCATCTAGATATTGTCAGGCATCTCTGCGGAAAAGGCGCCAGCTTGGAAGCAAGAGATCGCAATGGGACCATACCCTTTTTGCGTGCCGTACAACAAGTTGATAGTAGGGTACGGAACTACTTACTTTGGGAACCAACTAGACGAGTATTGCGTGGCACCCCCTAAACTTAGGTCCAAAATCATCCCGCTAAGATTCCCCTGCCTACACAACAAATAACACCACACCCATGCCTCTCCACCTCTATCGCTCCTCCGCCGGCTCAGGCAAAACCCACACCCTCGTCCGTGCCTACCTCCAACTCGCTCTAAAAAACCCAGACCGTTTCTCAGAAATCTTAGCGGTCACCTTCACAAATGAAGCTACCCGCGAAATGAAACACCGTATCCTCACCCACACCCACAAACTGTCCCAAGGCTCCCCCCACCCCATAGCCCAAGAAATTATGCAAAACCAAAAGTGGGACGAAACTACCCTCCAACATAAAGCAAAACAACTCCTATCGAATATTCTGCACAATTACGACCGATTCGCAATTAGCACACTGGATAGCTTCTTTCAATCTGTCCTCTGGGGGTTCGCAAGAGAAATGGGCCTGCAAAGCGGCTTCCAAATAGAATGCGATACAGAGGTTATACTGGAAGCTATGACGCACGAAGTGATGCAGATGGCATCGCAAGATGCACAACTGCAAAGGTGGCTGGTTGACTTTGTAGAATATAAAGTACTGACCGGCCAACCTGGATCCTTCGAAAAGGAATGGAAAAAATTGGGACGAGAACTCTTTACAGAGGCCTTCCAGCGTAGGGCAACACAGCTGACTACCTTCGTAGACCATCCGGAAGTGCGTAGCAGATGCCTACAAGAAATTAAGCAAACGATAGACAACTTCGAACACACGCTAGCTAGGTGGGGCCAAGAGGCTACGGAAATCCTGCAAGAAGCTCAGCTGGAAGTGACCGACTTTGCCTATGGCAAACAAGGTGCAGCGGGCTACCTGATAAGCCTGGGCCAAAATAAAGCCCAACCCCCTACACAACGCGCCCTGAAAGCCGCACACGATATACAAACTTGGTACAAAAAAGGATCCCACCACCAACAATACATCACGAAAATTGTACAGCAGCACCTGCAACCCCTGCTAAATACCGTTATCGACCACTATCAAAACCACTATAAGACATACCAGACAGCTTGCGCCATCCAAGAACTGATCTACACCTTCGGGATTACCACACACATGCTGGCGGCATTGCAGACCTACAAAAGACAAAACAACCTGATGCTGCTGTCCGATACAAGCTACCTATTGCGCCAAATCATAGGTCAAAATGAGACGCCCTTTGTCTACGAGAAAATGGGCAGCTTCTACAAACATTTCCTGATCGACGAGTTCCAAGATGTGTCTCGGTTTCAATGGGAAAATATCAAGCCCCTGATCGATAATGGATTGGCTGAAGGCTATATGAGTCTGCTGGTGGGTGACGCTAAACAGGCCATCTATCGGTGGCGGGGTAGCGATTGGCAACTTCTGCACACACAACTCACTAATGACCAGCCAGCAGTACGCACTACCACACTGGACCAAAATTGGCGCAGTAGCCCCCATATCGTTGACTTTAACAACACGCTGTTTGCAGAATTGAGCCAATGGCTCGTAACCTATCTGCAAGAAGAAATCACCCACCTGCCAGAAGATGTAGATAAGCCGAGGCTCCAAGCCCAAATAGCAGCCCTCCAAACTGTCTACCAGGATAGCTACCAACAGGTGCCGAAAGGTACTGAAAAAGCAGATGGTGGCTACGTTTGTATGACCTTTCTATCGGATAGCACCGACCCAACCGATACACCCAATACGTGGCGCGAACAAGTCAAGATGCGCCTACCGCCGCTGATAACCTCGCTGCAAGATGATGGATTTGCCCCTGAAGAGATTGCCTTACTTGTCCGAAACAACGCGGAAGCCCGTGAGCTAGCCCATTTTTTACTGTCCTATCAGCAATCTGCACAAGCCCCCCCAGGTTATGTGTACGAGGCCATGGCAGCCGAATCCCTATATCTGGGGCACAGCCCTTGGATTAATATACTCATCCAGGCACTCCGATATATAACCGATACAAACACAGCGCCCATAGCTGCTGCTGAGCTCGGCTATCTCTACAATCGCTACGTGCGCCAAGCGGACTATACTGCATTTGAAGCAAGTACAAACCCCCAGCTGCCTGCGGATTTTCTGCAAAACAGAACTGCCCTGCAACAGCTCCCCCTGTACGAGCGTGTAGCCGCTTTGGTAGAGCTGCTTGGACTCGATACAGCAGCCGCTGCGCCTTTTGTACAAGCTTTTCAAACGGTAGTGGGAGACTACAGACGCACCCACCCCACAAGCAGCACCCACCATTTTCTAGCTTGGTGGCAAACGAGGGGATATAAGCGCACGGTACCGCGCGGGGCAGCTAAGGGGATTATCCCGATTATGACCATTCACCAGGCCAAAGGCCTACAGTTTAAAGCGGTTATCCTACCCTTTTGTGCCTGGCAGATAGATCATGGACCTAGAAACGCGCCCATCATCTGGGGGACACCCACCAGTATGGGCTCAACTTCGGCTAGCTTCCCGATCCGATACAGCCCCCGACTTAAGGATACCGTATATGCCTACGATTATTTTGAAGAGCGGCTCCAAGTGCACATAGACAACTTGAATCTATTGTATGTGGCCTTCACAAGGCCCGAAAAGCGGCTCTATGCTTTTGCCAAGCTTCCAGATCGTAAAACCTATAAAACCACAGCAGACATACTCTACCGTACCTTTAGCCAACAGCCCACACCGGCCCCTACAGGCCCCCACACTAGACTACGCTGGGCATCTTATTGGGACTTCACCACCCATAGCCTATCCATAGGCCAACCTACACCCCTCAGTAGCCCTGTTGTACAGGTAGGGCAACCCCTAGACCATCCTCAAAAAGACGGTACAGGGCAGACAACACAGCATGTATACTCGAGCATACAGGGGTGCCTTAACAGCGATGTGACGACCAAACAGCATCGACAAGCGGCCCATGTGCTAGCCATACTGGCAGGCGATGGCCAGCTCGAAGAGACTTTAGCGGCCCTGCGCACAAACCAGCAACTTGGCCCGGGGGATATCAATGCCATCCGGCACAAGATCGAGCACCTCTGGAAACAGCCCAGGATCAAAGCTTGGTATCAAGCAGGTTGGGACCTGGCACGTCCTGCCACAGTACTTATGCCGGATGGCCACGTGTATCATCCAGATAGAGTCATGACCCAAGGACAAAAAGCAGTTGTCATAGATTTTGTGGCGGATACCCTGCCAGAGCGAGTAAAACATAAAGTTAAAGAGCTGCGAGCAGCTAGTGAGCTGTTGCAACAGCAAGGCTATACATACGTATGCGCCCATTGGGTAGATGTATCCCAAGGGCATTTGCATAATTTAGTAGGATAATGTAGCTTGCTGTATGAGTCACGGGAACCTTGTCCGGCACAGGTATCCATAGATTTGCACTAGGAAACGAAAGATATTATACTGAGATTCTGCATAGAAAAATCTCAGGGACGGCAAACCCCACGGAGCGGTTGAATACTCGACGCATCGGGGCACCAAAGCTTAGATTAAATACGTTATGGACATTAGAGACAAGAAATTAGTGAGCAGCCTCGTTCTCGCACTCTGTTTGCAGAATTGTCATGTACAAGAAGGCGCATTAGAAGTACAGCATGAACCTCATCCGGGGGCAGCAGCGCTGTTGGGAGCCTTTGACGAAGTACCCGAGCCCGCCGATGCAGGTATTGAGGCAGCCCCAGACGAGGTGAACCCAGTGGAGAATGTAGCAGAAGCTATGGTAGCTGCAGCTCCAATAGCGCTTGGCGGCGGCAGCGATACAATCGGTTTAGCCCAACGCCTTGAGAGAATGTGTATAACTATTCAATCGGCCTCCGAGCCAGTTTGCGCACTACTGCAGATGTGTTTCGACGCCAACGACCTAAACATTCGCCGGCAGGCTATAATGGTGTTAACGACCTTAGAAGCACGTAGTACTGATAAGCAGGTTTTTTTGTCTCTCTTGAGAAGACCTTTACGAGACGGCGACGATGTTGTACGCAGTATGGCAGCCACTATATTGCTCGAGCTAGTGGAAAAAGAGTATGTGGGACATATCTCCGATGATGCTCTTGCTATCATCAAGATCATACTGAAGGAGGATAACTCTGGCACTTGCCAAGCGGCCAGAGTTCTTATCTTAGATCTTATGCTAGCCGATGAAGCGCTAAATCCCGCTAGCGTCCTAGCCATCGTGAAGGAGATTATGCAAGACGCTTCGCCTGCTATCGAAAGCTTTAATGTAGAAACGTTTGCTCATATGGTACGGTATAAATCCGATCCAGGAGTCTTTTTCCCAACCATCAAGTACTTATTGAGAAATAAAGTTTTTATAAGCTGTTGGGCTGCTTGGGAAGCACTGGTTATGCTAATAGAAGATAAGGATAGAGCCAAAGAAGAGTTCGCACTAATTTTTAAGACAGAGGACCGAGGTCTATATAGCAGCGAGATAGATGGCTATCAGGAGGGTAGACGTAAGTTTTACATAGTTAATCTAGTCGAGCCCCTCAATGTAAGTAGGCGGGCAGGGCGTGACATGATAGGTCAGTTGCTTAAGCTACTTGACCGTAGAGTTAAAAGCAAGTTGTCTGGCTCAAATAGCTCTCATACTGCTGCCGGAGGTGTTAGGAGGGAGGATCTGACCCACATTCTCATGTGTCAATGTTTCCAGTTTATTATGGGATTTGCACCCGGCCTGATAGCACAAGGTGCCCTCCTGTCCGATGTACTCTTCTTTGTCACAGACACGCTAGAAATAATAAAGGATTACATGGAGCGTGGGCAAGAAGCTTTCTTGAGAGAAAGGCAGGTATTGAAACTAATCGACAGTGGGGCAAGCATTGACGACCTCTTTACTTCAGCAACCCAGGTGCTAAAGAGCAACAACGCATATGCCCGTAAGTTTAGCCTAACCATGATCTCGCGCCTGGTGCCAAAAGGTGTCCCCATAGAAAGGGTTCTCAGTATGTTTCGAGAGGCTGGGCGCGATGAAGATGAAGAAGTCCGCACAGCAGCTGCAGAGGCTATAGGGAACTTATTGACGAGTGAGATGGCGCCTGTAGAAGCTTGGCCTTGCTTACAACGGGCCGCAAAAGATAGTAGCGATGAAGTACGCCGAGCAGTAGCAGTAAATTTTAAGCCTCTATTGACAGCTGGGATTGAACCCACAGCTTTATTACCATTAGTCAAGCACGCCATAGGAGATGTAGACGGGCATGTACGTCAGCAAGCTATTGCGGTCTTGGCATGTTTAGGAGAAAAAGGAGCTGATTTGAAAACTGTTTTCTCGCTGGCTAAAAGGGCCCTTGAGGATAATCATGCCGACAACAGCTACGAGGCTATGCAGGTCTTAGTCTCGCTGGCAGAACGGGGCTCCCATCTCACCGAGACGCTCCGCTTGGTCAAAAATAGGCTGAATGCAAAAAGCACAAATGTGGCCCAAGCAGCTAGGCAAGGGATGGCCATACTCGTAGAGCAGCAGGCCATAGATGCAGAGGAAGCTTGGAAGTGTATAGGAGATGGGGTAATGCGCGAGCATATACGTATGCATCCCACAGATGTCACGATGCTTCGACCATTTATAGAAAATATGGGTACGGAATACGGTATACAAGTGCTTTCCATCTTGAAAGACCAGCTACAGCACAGCGATAGGCAGCGGGCAGCTAGACAAGTCATGGAAGCGCTGTCCGTACAGGTACTCATAGATTTGTATTGGGAAGCAAAAGATACAACACTGATACCTTGGATAGCTACCCAAGTCTCAGCAACATCATTTCGTACGGAGGAAAGTATATCTCCAGACAAGCAGAACCTCGTCTTATACGGGGTGGCAGGAAACATATTTATATGGGAAAAAACCCAAGAAGATATACAAGTCTTTTTAGGGCTTGTAGAGACCGCTTTTCAAGAGCGAGCATAGAAGGCAAGGTGAATGCCTTTTTTATAGGTTGAACAAAAACAAATGGCTGAAAAAAACATGAAAAAAACGATTTTTTTTGCTTTGCTTTTCGGTTTGCTTCTGCAAAACTGTCAGCATGTTAGCATAAACTTAACAGGTCAAGAATTAGACACTGCTAAAAGCAGTGAAGTCGTATGCCCAGAGCTAGAGACTTTGGGGCAAAACATAAGAGATGGTGAAGACACCGCGGAACTTATAGATTCCTATCGTGGCAACCCCATATATACTAGAGAAGGGCATCAAGTGCACTGTTTGGCACAAGGTGACAAGTGGTTGGCACAAGTTCAAGAAAATTGTACACCAGGGTTTTCACGCGAATTAACACTTCCCCTTTACGGGAAGACAACTCCATGGGGAGATAGTGTGGAGGATGCAGTACCTCACGTTCTTTCCTGTAGCCCTGAAGAGCAAGCCAATTGGGTACATGTAGTCCTACCGGAAAAGGCAGCTATGAAGCAAGGATTTGTCTACATAGGCAGAAAAGCGGGTTTGTATGGAGGGCAGCCTCAAGGTGAAGAGCAACTTAACTTTATAGAACGTCTTTGCAGAACAAATGCCCCTGGGCAGAGTTTTGGCAGTAACCTGAGGGGTGCTTTACTGAGCACCACCCTAGGGTTTCTTAGCTGCACAGCAATAGCATGGTGTACAACAGAAGGCGAAATGTTTAACAAGTCAGTGCAAACAATCGCTGGACTTTGCACAGCTGCATTTGCAACCCAGTGTATAGGTGTTAATAACTTGAGGCCTGTTTTTGCAAATGCTTTGTTGAGTGGTGCTCAATGCTGTCTTGTATGTACAACCATGGCATGGATCTTCTTGAATGGGGAAAATCTAGTCCAGGCAATCCATCAAATACTGTTGCTAAGCGCAGCGGCATCTGCCGTTCATATTTGGCACGCCTACATGCAAGACAGTTAAGTATGTGTATAGTTCCATTTCAAAAGAGTGTAGCACCCTGCAGGTAGTATACGTTTATAACGCTAACCAAATAGTTTACAATTAGATGAAGAAATCGACGCTTTTTGCCCTGCTTGGTAGTTTACTGATACAAAACTGTCAGCAAGTTCGTATAAACCTAGCAGGTCAAGAACCATATGCTGCTGAGAGCAGGGGTCCACAGCTTCAGGCTTCTGGACACAACGTAAGAGATGGGGTAGACGTTGGGGGGGATCTTATGGGTCCCCATCACGTCAATCCTTTGTACGCCAGAGAAGGGCATCAAGTACATTGTTCGGCTCAGGGTGACAGATGGGTAGCACAGGTTCAAGAACATTGTACACCAGGGTTTGCACGGGCATTGACCCTTCCTATTTATGCAAGCACAGCCCCATGGGGAGGCAGTACACGAGATACGATACGGCATCTTCTTGGCTGCAGCCCTAAAGAACAAGCCAATTGGGTACACGTAGTCCTGCCAGAAAAGGCAGCTATGAAGCAAGGATTTGTCTACATAGGCAAAAAAGCAGGTCTATGTGGAGGTAGATCTCAAGGTAGAGCACAGCATAACCCTAATCCTAATCAACACCTCGCAGCACAAGCACAGCATCTACAAAATATTGCGCAAGAGCTTGCCGATATGCTCCGATGGGATAGGTACATTGCGAAAATATGGAGCAGTATATTTTCCATAAACACAGATGGCCAAAGCTTTAGGGATAACTTGCAGAATACCATGGTAGGTATAGCTGCACTAGGTCTTATTTGTACAGGTATAGCGTGGAGCCTATCAGAAGGTGAGCAATTTGAGCAATCAATACAAGCCATAGCTAAATTGTGTATCGCTACGTTCATAACCCAGTGTATGTGTGTGGACAACTTAAGAGCTGTCTTCCTCAAGGCCTCTTTACGTAGCACGCATTTTGGAACTTTATACGCATGTATTGTACGATTCATCTTAGACGAAGGGGCAAGGTTCAGATCCAAGCGGGAAATCGTGATGCTTAGCCTAGTAGTATTTGCAGGTCATTTTGTGTATGCCTACGTCAGAAATAACTAAGCTTATTCTTGCCTAGGTCTTAAAAGCTTACTCATGATCCTGACCCCAACGCAAGTACTTCAGGAACTTGAGAGGCGACACTACAGGAGTATATATTTTCTACAGGGTGAAGAGCACTATTACATCGAGTGTATTGTTCGCCATGTCGAGGAGCAAGTCTTAGCTCCTAGTGCAAAAGACTTTAACTTGCGCATTTTATATGGCAAAGAGCAGACGCTAAGCACCCTACTAACCCATGCGCAACGCTATCCCGTCATGTCAGATCGGCAGGTGGTGGTTGTTAAAGAAGCACAAGACCTTCAGGATATACGCAAAGCAACGGGCCAGAAGATACTGGCCAATTATCTTAGATCTCCCCACGGAGCTACGATATTGGTTTTTGTATACAGGGGCAAGGCACTGGATACAAAAAGCACGCTAGGCAAGCTCTTGGCCCAGTATACAGCGTTTGTACATGCCAAGAAAATATATGAAAATCAGCTATCTGCCTGGATTACAAGCTATGTGGAAGCTAAGGGCTTGACCATTACGCCCAAAGCCAGTCTCATGTTGCAAGAGCGTGTAGGCAATGACTTGACCCAATTAGCTGCTGAGTTAGATAAAATACATTTACGTTTACAACCAGCCACCGAAATTCAAGATAGCACGCTGGCGGATTGTGTAGGATTTCACAGGCAGTTTAATGTATTTGAGCTACAGCAGGCCTTAGCTAGGCGTCATGTGTCTAAGGCCTATCAGATTGTATTGTATTGGCGGGCGAACCCCAAAGACCACCCAGCCATTCCTGTAGTTGCCTTACTGAGTAGCTTTTTTAGCAAAGTGCTCCTGGTACACCACGCTAGCGATACATCGCAACAAATATTGGCTAGCCGATTACGTATAAGTCCTTATTTTGTGCAGGATTATGTGCTGGCCGCTCAGCACTATGCATTGGCTAAAGTTGTCGACAACCTACATCATCTGCACGAGGCAGATCTACACCTTAAAGGGATAGATTACCCGGCCTGTACGGAAAATGAGGTGCTCAAGGAGTTGATTTTCCAACTTATGCAATAACCATACGTACACGAACAGGGAGTACCGTTAGGTTATCTTGAGAATGCTGAGAAAAGCTTCTTGCGGCACCTCTACGGAGCCTACCTGGCGCATTCTTTTCTTGCCTGCTTTCTGCTTCTCGAGCAATTTACGCTTTCTAGACACATCCCCCCCATAGCACTTACCTGTTACATTCTTGCGCAGTGGCCTTACCGTTTCACGGGCAATGATTTTAGACCCAATGGCTGCTTGGATAGGCACTTCAAATAGCTGACGAGGCAACACTTCATAGAGTTTTGCACACAGTTTTTTACCACGCTCGTACGCCTGGTCGTGGTGCAAAATGGTAGAGAGAGTATCTACCTTTTCGTTATTCAATAAGATATCGAGTTTAACCAGGCTGGCCGTTTTAAAACCAATTAGTGAATAGTCTAGCGAAGCATAACCTTTCGAGAGCGTCTTGAGCTTATCGAAAAAATCAAAGACCATTTCTGCTAGGGGCAGCTCAAAGGTAAGCTCTACCCGATCAGGCGTCAGGTAAACTTGATTTTTCAATACGCCTCGCTTATCTACACACAGCTTAATGGTGCTACCGATAAACGCAGGTTTGGTAATGATCTGTGCCAGGATACAAGGCTCCTGAATTTCTGCAACGGTAGCCGGATCGGGCATGGCCGATGGGGCATGTATCTTCTGACTGCCTCCCTTTTTATCGACAACGTGATACTCTACAGACGGGGGTGTGGTAATGACCGACATACTAAATTCCCGTTCCAGACGTTCCTGTATGATCTCCATATGCAGCATGCCCAGAAAACCACACCGAAAGCCTATGCCCAAAGCCACTGAAGTCTCAGATGTCCACACCAACGAGGCGTCATTGAGCTGCAGCTTCTCTAAGGCCGCACGTAGCTCATCATAGTCATGGGTATCCACTGGATAAATACCGGCAAAGACCATCGGTTTTACATCTGAGAAGCCTTGGATAGGTTCTCCCTGGGGTTGGGTGAGGTGTGTAATGGTATCGCCTACCTTAACCTCTCCGGCATTCTTAATGCTAGCCATTAGATAACCTACTTGGCCAGCGCTGAGCGACGCCTGAGGTATGTGTTGCAACCCAAGTATGCCAATTTCGTCTACTTTATAGACCTTATTCGTACTGATCAGCTTGATTTCATCTCCTTGCCGAATGGTCCCGTTAAAGAGGCGTAGGTAGATCTCAACACCTCTGAAAGGATTATACATAGAGTCAAAGATCATAGCCTGTAGGGGTGCTGTTGGAGATCCTTTGGGGGGAGGAATCTGCGTCGTCACTTCCTGTAAGATGGCTTCGATCCCGATACCCTCTTTAGCGCTGGCTGCAATAATCTCCTCACGTTTGCAGCCCAGTAAGTCAACGATGGTGTCTTTCACCTCCTCGGGCCTGGCCCCTGGCAGGTCTACCTTATTGAGCACCGGGATGATAGCCAGATCGTTAGCTAAGGCTAGGTACAAATTGGCAATGGTTTGGGCTTGAATACCCTGTGAAGCATCTACGACAAGCAGTGCACCCTCACAGGCAGCGATGGCCCGCGATACCTCGTAGGAAAAATCTACATGCCCGGGGGTATCAATCAGGTGAAAGACATAGTCCTCACCTTGAAAGGTATAGCGCATTTGTATAGCATGGCTTTTGATCGTGATACCCCTTTCACGCTCCAGGGCCATATCATCGAGCACTTGCGCTTGCATATCTCTGCTCGATATGGTTTGGGTCGCTTCTAAGAGTCGGTCAGCTAGGGTGCTTTTACCATGATCTACATGGGCGATGATACAGAAGTTACGAATGTTTTTCATGGGGTTCAGCAACCCTGAAGATAAGACATAAGTATCGAGGGTCTAGGCGTAGCCCTTGCTTGGTTAGATCTTGGGTGTAGGGTCGTGTGCAGAGCCAGGCATTTATTTACATCAGTGTATGTATATTTGTAGCCACTATATAAACCATGACGCTACTACCTTCAAGACCCACATCATGCAACAACTTATAAAGTTAGCTGAGGCTGCATACAATACACAAAAAAGAGAATTTCCGCACTTTCAAGCTGGAGATACCATCAATGTGCACATCAAGATTAGAGAAGGCAACAAGGAGCGTACGCAGCAATTTCAAGGTACGGTGCTACAGCGCAGGAATGTCAATACGAATGGCGAGACTTTTACCGTGCGCAAAGTAAGTGAGGGAATTGGTGTAGAAAGAATTTTCCCTCTCCTCTCCCCCAGCCTAGAGAAGATCACTGTGCAGCGTCGGGGCATCGTCAGAAGAGCCAGGCTATACTACTTACGTGAGAAGCAAGGCAAAGCGGCCCGCATAAAAGAGAGGCGCAGATAAGGCATTTGTACTCATCGTCTGGAATCCCCTAGCAGACGCCCAATTTAGTCTCCCCAATACACCTTTGCATCCCACCCTACAGGCCAGCTTTTACTGGCGTGGGGGGTGGATTGAGAAGGATACAATCAGATTCACTATCTTTTCGCGCCAGTGGTATCCCACGCATGATACAGAAATAGAACCATGAAAAAGTTGATAACATAAATCATCCTTAAACCAGGAAGCTTTACAATACTATGGAAACAAAAAACCAGCAAAACGTATCCCTTGTACTACTCGTATCGCTCTTTCTACAGAGCTGTGGAGTAGATGTACCACGCGATCCAGAGAACAAACAGGTATCTGGTGAGGAATTAACCAACCCAGTGACACAAAATGGGGCTACAGCACATGGGTCTATAGAAACATGTAGGGAACAGGATATGTGTACGCAGTCTGCACTTTCTGGGGCTACGCACGTTTTTGATGCCTCAAAAGAACCCGAGATAGCTTCAGTGCACAGACTCTCTGATCAAGAGATAATGCAATATGTGCAAAAAAGCCCTACAAAGTCTACACAAGAGCTTGTTAAAGATTTTAACCAGCCTGTTAGCAACCCAAAAGAGCGGTTAGCGCTACACGCATGGGTACAGAGCTATATCCACTGGTTTTATGATCAAGCTGTAGAGAGCCTGGGTACAGAGCAATGCAAAGAATACGCTTATCTAGCACACTTACAGCCTAGATCCGAAGCAGATCATGCATTACTCTATCAATATTTCAGAAGCTTAGCGAGGAGTATAGAAAGTAGCAAGCCTGTGGACGAATACTTTGTACAAGCGCTCGATAACACACTACAACACATAGCGCCTGAGACCTTTAAAGCGCACATTGGCGAATTGGATCAGGTAGGTGACATCTTACTCAAGCAAATTAAGCCTAGACACACTACCCAGTCTGTAAGAAATTGTTCTCAACATACAACCCTACTCAAAGCTTTGCACAGCATACTCCTAGTGATGTACAAGTTAGATAATGCCAGCTGGGCTAAAGCAGAAGGTCTCTATACAGACTTTCAGGAGAAAATGGCAGCTATCCAAGGGGCTAGCAAGTACTATCCTTACAGCTACCATGCACAGCTCCTGAGCCAGGGCCTAGAAATACTGGCAGGCTGTGCTGTTCATGATACTGCTCAACAAGTCTGGGAAGGCTGTAAAGCGTGGTCCCATACGTTACAAATGGTCAGCCAACTGATGGAAGCAGATAGAGAAACTGTAGAGCAGGTTAAGCAGCGTTATATCCAGCTGAAAAATGATATCATGCATCTTCACACAAGCTCAGCTGAATGTGCCTGGTTTGAAAGACTGATTGACATCACAGCTATCAGTATGCAAGTTTTGGAAGACAAGCAAAAGTGGCCCGCCTTTGTAGAAAGAATCCAGGCATTGAAAGAGGACAACAGCATATGGGAGAGCGAATACACTGAAGACTGCCGGGCGCTACGATATGGTGCAGTTAAGCAGCTAACCCTACTAGCCTTGCACAGTGATAGGGCAGTGGAAAGTCTTGAGATGCTCAAGTCATTTACTGAGCTTGCCATAAGGTATCGAGATCAGCATATGATAGAGGCGATCTTCGAAGGTGTGTTAGCTGTAGCCAAGTCAGAGCAGACAGGTTTACAAAGAGAGGGAGCAGCAGATACAGCCCGCAGTTATTTGTTGTCCCTTCAAGAGGAGGGTGACAAGGCAGCATCACAATTGTTGGAACCTACCAGCAAAAGGCCCCGTTTGGATATGGGTGCCAGTAGCGAGACTAGGCCGGATACGGCTGTAAATCTACCTCCTAAAGCTCTTGTCTCAGCCATGAAAAAGTGGCTGCAGGGTACGACACTAGAGGAGAAGCTCAATCTAGCCAAGCCTTGTGAAACGGCACCTAGGCAAGACTCTATATTCAAGGCGGTAAGAACAGCATGGGTAGCTGGCACACGTGTAGGTGAAAGTCTACAGCAGCCTAGAGAAAGCATATTGTCTGAGGAAGCAGAGATTCAGGCTAAACTCAAAGCATGTTACCAACAGCCTCACTTTAAACAGGTTCCGCTTTGGGTAGGAGAAGCCTTTGTGTCACTGGGAGACGTAAAGTGCAACCTAAAGCTTAACGAAAAAATAAAAGTGCAAGAACAAGAGCAGGTAGACTCACTTAACACTCGACACAAACAGGTACAATGGATTCAGACACCGATTAAGTTAGAAGAACTATTTAGATCTAGAAAGCTAGAGCCAGAGGGGCCTGAAGAGGAAGTTAACAAAGTGCTTATTGTAGGAGAAGCAGGCATTGGTAAGACCACATTAACAAGAAAATTGGCCCATGCCTGGTCCATTGGCAAGTGGGGTCAGGAATTCGCAGCCGTATACTTGTTACCTGTCAGGAGACTGTGTTACACAACCTTGACTACAGCTATTGCCAATGAGTGTTTCACAGGTATACGAGGTGAGGCCCAGACTAAAAGATTACATGAGTATATCGAAGCTTCTTTGACTCAACCTACTACGCTCGTGATGTTAGATGGGCTAGATGAGCAGGAGGGCGTTAATGCGAATATACTTTGGGAAGCGAAGCGAGGTGTCCATAAGCTGCTACTCACCTCAAGGCCACATGGTATAGAAACAGAATATGACTTAGTAGACATTGAAATAGATCTTGTGGGTCTAGACGAAAGACAACAAGATTATTTTGTTAAAAGTATGCTAGCTGACACCAAGTATAATACCGCTGACAAGCTAGTAGAGTTTATGTAGTTAGGTGGGATTGGGAATAACACCCTCGCCTTCAGGCGAACACTTTAGTATATTGCCCCATGGATTACC
>JBCBRR010000024.1:0-14514 GCA_039819605.1 Bacteroidota bacterium
CGGACGAAAGTTTTAAAAACTTTTTACCCAAAGACGCACGCTATCGAGTAGCGCAGTGGGAAATCACCTTAGCTCGGGGCAGCCGGCCATTGAAAAACAAAAAGATATACGGCCAGGAAGAGGTAAGTTTGAGCGAATTCACGCCACTGGTTCAGCCCGGGGACAGGATTGTGGTGGAGGTTAAAAAAGTGGAGCGACTCAATTTTAAGAACGAGATAGAAACTGTAAACGTAGGCACGATCGTGCACAACATTCCTATAACTTAAAGGTAGAGCAGGCAACATTCATGCGATTTTTTTCGAAACTCATACTAGCTATTATCCTGAGTACATCAGGTACGGCTATAGTGTATGCGTATACAGCGGCTAGGCATACAGATGGCAATCCGCATTCCATTTATTCCATACCCGAACCCCAAATTCTATTTCGAAAAAGGATCTGGCGAGAGATGTATTTGCGTGAGAAAGAGAACAAACCCTTCTTTGCGCATCAAAAAGAAATTACGAGACATATCATTGCTGGGGTTCGATCGGGGGCACTCATACCCTACACGGACGACACTTTAGAGACACAGATGCCTGTAGACCAGTTCTTTGAGAATTTAAGTATCCCGCAGGAGGGTGGCTTATCAGAGGAAGAGCGTGCGTTAGGCTTTGTGGAGGATACGGGTTGGGGAGATGGGCATACTTCACAGAAAAGAGGCAGCTTGAGCCCAGAATATTTTGCTCCCAACGAGGTTACTACGTTAGAGCTCATTGAAGATGTAGTATTTGACAAGCTGCGTTCGCAGTTGGTCTACGACATACAGGCCATCAAGCTCATCATTCCGGCGGAAAAGTTTACAACGGGGCTATCCAAGACAGTAGGCACTTTTCGGTACAAGGATTTAGCTACCTACTTCGATGCTCATCCTGGAGAAGCTGTCTGGGTGAATGTGCATAACAACGCAGGCAATATAAAGCTAACGGAGGCTTTTGAGCTTAGGCTATTTGGATCTCGCATTGTCAAGGTTGAGAACCCCGACGATGCCACCATAGAAGACATATACAATAAAACACCTGAAGAGGCCCTATTTGCCTCCCAAAAGTTTGAGGAAGATTTGATAGAGCTGCAATATTTCTTGTGGGAGAATTAAGGAGGGGGGGGGTACAATGGTAGGACCAAGGAGTATCCCTATCCCAAGAGTATCGGTGAATTCTTCGATGAAGAAGATCGTGAATTAGCGCAGCGCTTATTGCTAAGCAGTCGCAAAGTCGTCAACTTACATGACTACACGGACGACGAGTTGGCTGCCCAAGGTGAGCTTGGTACGTTTCAGTTGGTACTGAAACATGGCTCTGAGCCCTACTTTTTGTCTTGGCTGGAGAAAAGGCCAGATTTGGCTCACAAGATTGCTACAGACAAGAATTCAGATCAATTAATAACGTACATAACAGAAGTGAGTCATAAGGAACCGGAAGAGATACGGCGTATCTTTGCGGATATATCATCAAAACTGGAGAGCAACATGTTGACAACAGCAGAACAAATTAGGCGAGTGGGTATAAAAGAAGGTGTGGAACGGGGTAAAAAAGAGGGTAGAGAACAGGGTATCGAGGAGGGAATAGAACGAGGTATAGAACGAGGTATAGAGCGGGGTATAGAACGAGGTATAGAGCGGGGTATAGAACGAGGTATAGAACAGGGTATCCAGCGCAGAAACTTAGAGATAGCCAAGCAAATGTTGTCAGAACTCAGTATGGACGTCGATCTCGTGCATAGGGCTACAGGTGTATCTTTGCAAGAGCTATCGAGACTACTGTAATGTTTGAGATAATAGCGTCTTAAAATTTCTTCTGCCTCCCTCCACCAGGAGGCAAGTACTAATAGTCTTCTAGCCTCTATCCCAAGAACTCTCGTACTCTGAGGTCACTAGAACAGTGACAAAATTACAGACACAGACACAAAGAGAGGTCTCTCTCAAGAGAAAATACTTTCCCATTAAAAACACCGTACGTAGCATGTTGCACCCAGTCACCTATGTTATAGTAGGCACTATTTGCGTGGACCATGGCGTGATAGGGCTTATGCAAGTGCCCAAAGATGTAAAAATCATGGTGCTTAACGGGTTCCAATAGATCTTGGCAAGCCTGAAAAATCGGATCTGGATGCAGCCTACATGCATGCTGCTGATTATGCCACGGGCTTGTCATCCAGTTTAGCAGCGGCAGGCCTAAGTCGGGGTGTAGCTGCCGAAACAGCCACCGAAAAGCAGGATTCTCGTAAATGACTTTCCTAATTCGCTTGTAGCCTCTGCTACCTGCTAGCAGATCGCCATGGCCTATCAGAAATGTTCTCTGCTGGATAATCGCTGAGACATGGTGTCTAAACAGCCTCACATTGCACTCACGATGGAGGTAATCATACATACCCAAATCTCGGTTGCCTAGCAGAAGGTACACAGGTATACCTTGGTCAGCAAAATGGGCTAATTTACCTTGAAATCTGGAAAAGCCTTTGGGCACTACATGCTTGTATTCAAACCACAGATTGAATATATCGCCTAGGAGAAATAAAGCATGTGTTGTAGGTAGAATACTTTCCAACCAATCTACGATCTTTTTTTCTCTGTCATGTGCTTGAAGGGTGCCTAAGTGAAAATCAGACGCGAAAAAGACTTTTTTACCTCTGGGAAGTGGGGGTAACGTTAGGGTATCGAAATGAGGACAGGGATTACTGGGTTTGTCAGGCAAAATAACGGTGGGAGCTACTTGGCGTGTAGGGGTTTGTTAGGATAGTAAGTGATAGGGAGTACGCTTGGAAGATATTGGTTCCTGAGAATAAGCCAGCCTTGGCTATCCTTGAGGGTACCTGCCATAATTCCTTCGTGTCTTGGAAGCCACCGTCTGTATCTCTTTCTCTCTGTCTTTACGGATCCAACCATAACTTAGTTTAGTGGACATGGTAGGATGAGCAGCATCCATAGATAACACAGGTTCATCAGAAGACTTGTTTTTGGGTTCTTTATTGCAGAGTTCAACGAAGGCTTTTTATTCCTCTGCATCGGCTTTAGCAGGTATACCTTTAGCTTTTCTATAGCAAAAGTCGTGACTATGGAACCATGCAGTCATACCCTGCCGGGAGTATGTTACCCTATATTGTGCGTTTACGTGTTGGCAAATGTCTAGGATTCTGAAGATAGGTTTTCTCAGTGAGGTGTTTTACCAGCTCTTGAGTTTGTTGTGGGTTGAGTTTACATTGATTCTTGGCCTGCTACAGGCCGAAGTAACATACCTTAGGAACTTTGTCCTAAATCAGGGTACCACCGTACCACCATATGCAGTCTAATCAATGTACATCTTAACAAGCTACACAGCCCCGCAAAGAAGTGATCTAGACGCACCTTTATGGGCATATTATATAATAATCTTCAGATTGTTCATAACTTTCCCAGTCAGGATCAGCGAATCTACGTTTATCCTCCGGGTTTATATATCTGGTATTATTCTTAGCTATTCTAATGGTTGACAGTGAAAGCTTTCTACAGAGCCATGACAAGTACCTGCTAGGCATATAGAAGTTATCATATGTTTTATTACTAACACTAGATTCTCCATACACTACATCATTGTGGTCAGCCACCTCTGAGATAAGGACTGAGCGGTCCGCTAACTGTCTATTTGCGCCGTGAACCATATTATCCTCAGGCGGGTTAGTTTCTGACCCAGCTGACCTACGTCGTCTCTTCTTACTGGATTCAGAGATTTGATATTCTGAAGAAGTCTGTATTGTTCTCTTCCTCAATTGGTCATCAAAATCTGCATAGTGCAAGGTGGTTAGTATTCTTCTATTCAAAACATAGTCGACACAAGCTGTCAACCTCCTGTAGTCTTTTGAGATGAGAATGCTCAGTAGTTTATCATATTCTTGGCAATGTAGTCTATTGCACCCCATGGAGATTAAATGTGTATACCCCGTGCCAGGTCTTTTCTTGCTACTTACAAACTGCAGAAGCTGTACTTCTGCATGTGACTGTCCTTGTTGTATCACATTGTAACCCAGTTCCCTAGCACATTTTCGGGCGTGTTGCGTAATCTGACACTGATGATTGTGAAAGGCAAGCTTTTCAACTTTCTGTTCGCTATTACGTAGCGCTACACATAGTACCGTAGTTCTTTCCGCTGAGTCAGTAGAAAGAGAAATCTGTAATGCATCCTGTGCAAGCTTCTTTGCAAGAGGTAAAGATTCACCTTGATGCCAGAAGTGACCTACTTGAGAATCGCTCTTATTACTCACGATGTCTTGTTTCTCTGCTGCAAAGACTTGCACATCATCTTCCAGTGTATTGGAATATTGGACTGGGCATAGCTCCTCAAGTCTCTTTACCAATGCCTCAACAAGTCCACTTTCTACCTCTAAACTCATTTCTCGAGCATCCTTTTTTACAGGATAGGTTATCTGTTCCGGATTGAAAAATATATCTGGGAGTCGTAGCGCTTGCGTATTTACAGAGCAACTAGTGCACGATCCACCTGCCAGAATATTTAGTAGGCAAAAAAGTACAGGCTTGTTGTTTTTCTTAGGTCTTTTACCCACGTACGCGAATATGGAATTAGCTTGGCTTAGCTTTTTTGGCATAGGACGCATTATTAGAGCATTCCGGTAAATATGTCCTTTTCTTACCCACTTTTTCTGTCAGCATAGCGCATATATCTTGAAGTTGTTGATTCTTCGCTATATCCAAAGGCGTAAGACCTTTCTTATTTTTCACATTAAGCATGTGGTCAAGTTTACCACTAGCTGGCAATACTTCTTCAAGCTCTTTAAGGTGCTTCAAAAGCAAAGCTAGGAAATGACGGAGCCCCATTTGAACTGCTACATGAAGCACGTTATTTTCATCGTTGTCTAGATTGGTAGGTTCTAACCCTCTCTGGATGAGCCATCTCACCAGTATGGTGTGCTCACTCTGTACCGCGTAATTCAATACCGAGTTTTTGTACACATCTCGGTGTCTCAAATCTGCCCCTCGGGCAGCTAGGTATTCTGCTACCTTATAATGGCCTCTGCTGACTGCACATTGTAGCGGCGTGATGTCTTCTTCCTGAGTTGGATAGTCAGGGCATATACCGTGTGTCTCGACTAGCAGCTTTACAAAATTCAGCTTACCTTCCTCTGCAGAATAATGCAGGGGCGTATACTCTTTACCAGACAACTTATATGTCCTTTCCAAGAAAGATTGTAAAGACTGGTTAATTCCTACACCACAACTTTCAGCAAGATTTATGTCTTCCAATGCCTCCTCTTCATCAGCCTGGTTGACAAAATCTACAAACTCTTCAAAGAAAAGCTCAAATGATTTTTCTTCTGTATCCTCCGTATCTGGCTGCTTGCTTACTTGAAGCGTCAGCCCGGCTGGCGAGTACTGTTGTATATTGATAAGCTGTTGAACTTGCTTACTTTCAGCTTCCTGTGAAGTGCAGTCTTGTTCCAGAGACATATACGAAGTAGGGTAAGATCTCGTGCTCTTAGTCAAGTTCTGTACAGGTGTCAGTACTGATGTTCTGTCGTAACCAAATCTAACCAGGGTGCTTGTTAGTTTTGCTGTAGTTGCCATGTGCAACCAGGTTAGATGAGCGGGATCAGTATAGTTCCAGTAAAATCTTTCTACTTGGGTTGTGTCTGTTGCTTCTGAAAATGTACTTGAAGTAACAATAACTTTGTCTCGAGTAGCTTCAATCTTTACTACTTTCCCCAAGAACCCACATGAATGTGCTTTAGCCCCATGCTCACTGAGGTCGCTTTTTGAGCAAGCTGTAATGATCAGAAAAAGTGGTAAAAATACTTTCGAGTAAAAATGTAACTGCTTCATAGTTTATCATGGTTGTCTTCGGTTTCGAGGATAGATCTGCAAAAATACGCCATGCCTTTCCCATTTCCTCATGATTCGCTTCTGTTATGTACGTTAGCCCCCACTACCCCGCCGCCAACTTAAACTTATTCCCTGGCATAAACTTCACCACATTCTTGAGCTCCAACTGCAACAACACCGACGCTAGCTGCGCAGGCGGTATACCTGCCTGATGACTTAACTCGTCAATATGTACCTCCCGCTTCAGCGCTTGTAACGCCTGTAAGGCTTCTTGCTCTTTCTGACTCAGTGGGGGCAACTTGGGTGGTGCCGCTTGGGTCGGCCGCACTTTTGTAGCATCAGCTCGCCAATTCATGAGATACAGAATATCGTCAGCACAGGTTATCAAATGGGCCTGCTGGCTCTTTATCAAATGATTGCAACCCACAGAAGTACGCTCGTAAACATTGCCCGGTACAGCAAATACCTCCCTGTCATGGGCATTGGCTAGCTCAGCCGTGATTAAGGCCCCACTCTTGTGACCCGCCTCAATGACAACAGTAGCATCTGCTATGCCGGCGACAATGCGATTGCGCGCAGGAAATTGATGTAGCTCTAATGGTGTGTGTAAGGGATGCTCGGTGACAATCCCCCCGCGTTCGATCATGGATACAGCTATACTTCTGTGGGCAGGTGGATAGATAATGTCTAAGCTACTGGGTAGCACAGTCAAGGTGGGTAGCCCGTGCTGTAAAGCCGCTTTATGGGCACATATGTCAATGCCATAGGCCAACCCACTCACAATAAGCAAGTTGGGTATGCGCAATTCACCAATGAGCTGCTCAGTCATACGCTTGCCATATGCAGTAGCCGTGCGGGTCCCCACAATACTTAAGATCTTAGGCGCATTCAGATTCGCATGGCCCCGAAAGTAGAGGAAAGCTGGCGGCGATGAGATATGCTTCAACCGCTCGGGATATGCCGTGTCGTAGCAGGAAATGACCTGAATACCCTCCCGATGATGCGCTGCTAACAAGTCCTCAGCTGTACGTAGCATATCTTTCCTCAGAATTTCATTCGCCAGGCGTTTGCTAGTGCCAGGCAACTGTGTAAGCGCCCTAACAGAGCTGTTAAAGACCGCTTCGGCAGACCCGAATTGAGCGATAAGCCGTTTCCACAGCAGATGCCCCACCCCCCTGGTGGAAATAAGCGCCATCTGATGTATGCGTTCTTTGTTATCCATGGATGCAGTCTACCAATGTCTCCAACTGTAGGCTACGCGAGCCTTTGATTAGGAAGGCCGTATTCGTGAAGGTCCGTGCGCGTAAATAAGACGCGGCAGCTACTTTATCTACGTATAGAGCTTGCGGATTCTCAGCTTGGGCTAGCGCTAGATGCGGACCGCATAAAATAACAGTGTGGTAAGATGCTTGCGTAGTCATGGCTACAATCTCGCGATGGAATCGGTGACTCTCTTCGCCCAGCTCATGCATGTCGCCCAAGATGAGCACCTTATGGTCCGATTCTATAGTCTGCAAAGCTTGTATGGCACGCTTGACAGCATCTGGATTCGCATTGTAGGCATCTAGTAAAATCGTGTTGCTCCCTTGCTGGATCATTTGCGAACGGTTATTGAGCGGCCGATAAGCCGCCACAGCGGCATGGGCCTTGTGGGCATCTACAGCAAAGTACTTGCCTATACAGAGGGCTGCCGCAATGTTATAGAAATGATGCGCCCCCACCAGTTGTGTGACAACCCGCTGCCCATGCTCCCCCGCATATACGACATACGGAGCGGCTTCCAACAGTGTGCTGTGGTAAAAACCTGATGGATCCAGATAATAGATGGGTGCTGAAACAGTACCTGCCATACGCAGCAGATGGTGATCGGTAGCGTTGATAAATAGATGCCCCTGATGCTGTTTGAGATAATCATACAACTCTGCTTTGCCACGCATAACCCCTTCAAAACTGCCAAACCCTTCTAAGTGCACGGGACCTACACTGGTAATCAAACCATGTGTGGGCATGGCTAGCTGGCAGAGCATTGCAATCTCACCCACATGATTAGCGCCCATTTCGATAACCCCGATCTCTGCATCCGGGGGGATAGACAGTAAGCTTAGCGGCACCCCAATGGCATTATTCAGGTTGCCTGGCGTAGCATACGATTTGTATCGCTGGCACAATACAGCCTGCGTGAGCTCTTTGGTTGTGGTTTTGCCATAGGATCCTGTGATGCCTACGATGGGGATCTGCAGCTGCTGTCTGTGAAAATGCGCCAAGGCTTGTAAGGTCCTGCCTACATCATCCACCTGGATATAGCGGCTGTCGCGTCGATAACGCGCATCATCAATGACTGCCAGGGCAGCACCCCGTTCCAGTGCTTCATCAGCAAAGGTATTGCCATCGAACCGGGTACCTCGCAGTGCAAAGAAGATGGATTGCGGGGTGATAGATCGTGTATCGGTAGATACGTGCGGGTACTTCAGGTATTGCGTATAGAGCTGATGGAGGCTATCAGGCGGGTACATGTGTGCAGCGTCGTACAATTGCTTAGCTTAGCAGAAAGAACAGGAATATACAGGATCCTAGCGATAATGTAGGCAGCGGGCAAGGAAAGACTGCCCCGACGCCCTCATGGCTTCTCAAGTATGGAACGTAGACGTATAACAAGTGTACCCCGGCAGGAAACCGCCGTCCTAGTTGCCTTGCTCACTCCGCATCGGTCTAGGCAACAAGCACAAGAACACCTGGATGAGCTTGCGCTGCTCGCCTATACCTTGGGTATACAAACATTGGCCCAATTTACACAGCATCTGGAAAAACCGCGCGTTCGTACCCTAATAGGAGAAGGCAAATTGGCCGAGATAGATACGTTTGTCAAAATGCACCAAGTAGATCATGTCATCTTTGACGACGAGCTAACCCCTTCGCAGACCCGCAATGTAGAGGCAGCCTTGGGGTGCTCAGTTTTGGATAGAAACCGAATCATACTCAACATATTCGCTATGCGGGCAAAAACCAAGCAAGCCAAGACACAAGTAATGCTCGCCCAGTATGAATATCTACTCCCTAGGCTGACAAAAATGTGGAGCCATCTATCCAGGCAAAAAGGGGGCAATCCGGGTATGCGTGGCCCTGGCGAAAAAGAGTTAGAGACAGACCGGAGAATTGTCAAGGAAAAAATTGGGCTCTTGCGCAGTCAGCTGGCCGCCATTGATAGGCAGAGTATCATCCAGCGTAAGCAACGCAAAAATTTTGTGCGGGTCAGCCTTGTGGGTTATACCAACGTGGGCAAATCTACGCTGATGCGCTTACTTTCCAAAGCGGAGGTACAGGTAGAAGATAGGCTATTTGCCACCATAGGCTCTACCGTACGCAGGGCAGTGGTTCATGACATTCCGTACTTATTAACTGACACCGTAGGGTTCATCCGCAAGCTACCCCATACACTCATAGCCTGCTTTCGGTCTACGCTCAATGAAGTCAGAGAGGCTGACATACTGCTTCACGTGGTGGACATCTCGCACCCAGCCTGCGAAGAGCATATCGGTATTGTCCAAGAAACCCTACAGGAGATAGGGGCCGTCTCATTACCTACGCTGTTGGTTTTTAACAAGATAGATCGGCTACAGCCCGAAGGGGATGAGCAAACCCCCAACGTAGCCCACCTGCAGCAGTCGTATTTTAGGCAGTATGGTCACACAAGCGTATGTATTTCTGCACAACGCCAGGAGCATATCGCTGAGCTCAAGGCACTGCTCTACCAGCATGTGCGTGCAGTATATCAGCAAATATATCCGCATGGTGTAGAGAATACAGTCCCAGACGTAGTTTTGTAAGATATGGCCTCGTAGTTCAATGGACAGAATAGAAGTTTCCTAAACTTTTGATGCAGGTTCGACTCCTGCCGAGGCTACGCTACTTCTGATGCTGCTCGTAGGCCCGGATAATATGTTGTACGAGGGTGTGCCGTACCACATCTTGCTCATCTAGGTAAATAAAAGCAACCCCTGGGGTGTCGCTGAGCACTTCAATAGCTTCCACTAACCCAGATACCTCACGCCGTGGCAGGTCGATCTGTGTGGTATCACCTGTGATGATAAATTTGGCGTGGGGACCCATCCGCGTGAGAAACATCTTCATTTGGGTGGCAGTTGTATTTTGCGCTTCGTCTAGGATTACGAAAGCATCGTGTAGGGTTCTGCCACGCATGTAAGCTAAGGGAGCAATCTCAATTAGACCTTGCTCTTGATAATGCTTACGTTTTTCTACAGAAAGCATGTCCTCGAGGGCATCGTAAATAGGATGTAAATAGGGGCCCGTTTTCTCCTCTAAGTAGCCAGGCAAAAACCCCAGGTTTTCTCCGGCTTCTACAATGGGGCGGGTAATGATGATCTTTTTTACCTCTTTGTTTTTCAACGCTTGTAAGGCCAAGGCTACTGAAATGTACGTTTTGCCTGTACCAGCAGGGCCAATGACAAAGGCTAGAGCATGCTGGGCCATGGCCGACACGATTTTTTCTTGGTTAATTGTCCGGGGCTTCACGAGCCTACCTTTGCTACCATGCATAATGGGGTCTCGCCTGGAAGGTGTAGGCAAGGGGTCTTCTTGGTTAACGTATTGGTGTACCAATTCTTGGGTAATCACCCCGTGATCATGGTAGTGTGCCAATAACTTTTGTAGCGTGGCTTCCATCTTCTCAACGACTTCTACACTGCCCTTGATTTTGAGGGTATTGCCACGCGATATAATCTTGCCTGTGGGGAATTGCGCAGACAGTTCTCGGATGTTTTTGCTCTCTACACCTAAGAAATCAGTCAGGCTGATGATCTCGAGCTGAATGGTTTTTTCTATCAATATTTCTCTACAAAGAGCCGGTTGAGAAACAGGCCCGACATGGACATACGGGTCCTTGTATGACCCTAGCAATCAATTCTAAAAGTAAGGCAGGTAACGCATGCCAACAAATGTGACTGACTTATCTGATTACGTAGACATGTCACCACGCTACATCATCTCCCCTACTCTCCTCATCCTAGTGAGCAGTATACAGCCCATGACCCCTGCTAGGGCCGACGAAAAGCCTGACTTCACCACACTGGTGGATAGGCTGTACAATCAACAAGCAGGTCCTGTCAGCTATGAAACGCTACATGCAGATCTGTGGACTTTCTACCAGCACCCTTTGGCGCTCAATGAAGCTTCTGGTGAAGATCTAGCGCTATTGCATATCCTTACAGAGGGGCAGATAGACCATTTCTTGAAACACAGAAAGCACAACGGCCCGTTGGTATCTATCTATGAGCTACAGGCGATCTCTACATTTGATTTAGAAGTCATTGAGCAGCTATTGCCTTTTGTATACGTGGCTGAAACGTACCCCACCTGGAGAGGTACAGGCCACCGCCTAAAAATAAGAGACCGCTCGCACAACCTGGGCTACTGGCTCATCAGATACGAGCGCACACTGGAAGACAAAATAGGCTACCAGCCCAACCCCAAAACAGGCGATATTCCCTATGCTGGATCTCCGGACAAAATAGTAACCCGGCTGCAATACCGACATCCTAGGGGGCTTATATTAGGAATTTCAGGTAGAAAGTACCCCGGTGAAGTTTTTGGGTGGGACCCTGATGAACGGCAGTACGGATTCGACGTGTGGTCAGCCTACTTGCTGCTAAAGAACCAAGGCTGGGTAAAAAAGCTGATCCTAGGCGACTATCAGGTAGGCTATGGACAAGGGCTGGTCATGAGCACAGGGTTTAGCCTGCAGAAAAGCAGTGAAACGCTCTCGATCATGCATACAGCCCACAGAGGACTCAGACCCCATACGTCTTTTGCTCAGTACGGCTTTCGGGGCATAGGCATTACCCTGCAACGAAACCGCGTCGAGCTAACGGGTTACTACGCGCACACAGCGTTGGACGGACGCCTCCGCCAAGATCAAGATGATGGCCTGTATGTAACCAGTGTGCAACGGCAGGGATTACACAGAACAAGAACGGAGCGTGCCAAGAAAAAACAAGTTCGGGAGCAAGTTTTTGGGCTGACCTGGGTAAGCTATGGCCGGTCACATGACCGGGAATTAGGCATCCATGTGCTGCATACGCACTATGCAGTACCGATACGCCCACGGCTGCGTACAGCAGCTGACTACAAGTTTCACGGCCAGGACAATACACATGTGGGATTCTTCTATAGGTACCTGTACGAAAATCTACATTTTTTTGGCGAAGGTGCCTGGTGTTTCAGCGGAGGCACAGCCCTGCTAACTGGGGTTGTCGCCAGCCTGTCAGATAAAGCGGATGCTTCCCTACTATTCAGAAGGTATTCGCGTCATTTTCATAGCTTTTACGGAAGTGCCTTCAGGGCCCGTGGCAGTACACATAGCAACGAACAAGGGGTCTACATCGGTATCAAACTCAAACCATTCGCTAAAGCTACGCTTTACGCCGCCTATGATTACTTTCATCTCCCAACGACCTCCGAGACGATACGGTGGCACTCCACAGGCTACGATTGGCTTATCAAAGCCACTTATCAACCTCAAAAACGCAGCCTATGGCTATGCCAGCACAAGACGGTCAATAAGCCTGCTAGGCAGCGTAAGATGGCAGTCCCCAAAGCAGCTTATTACACCCCTAGGCGCAGTAAGCGCTGCAAATACAAGATTCAGTATAGGCATACCCTGTATCAGTTCTTTGACTTACACAGTGAGCTACAATGGGGTTATTATGTACCCCAAATATGGGCCACTTTAGGCTATGCGCTCATGCAAAGCGTAACGTACAAACGGAAAAAGTGCACCCTCACAGGTCACATAGCCTGGTTTGACACAGATTATAAGCACAGGCTGTCCTTTTATGAGCGGGATATATTGTACAGCAGGCCTTTCCCTATCCTGTGTCACAAGCGGGGAATTCGGTGTGGGTTGTATCTGTGCTTTAAGGCGACATCTTACTTACGTGCAGAGTTCAAGTATTATTTCTGCTGGCATGTAGGTGAGGAAAGTATGGGGAGTGGGTATGAGCAAATAGCGGGGAACAAGCGCAATGAGGTACGCGGTCAAATCTTATACACATTCTGAGCACTTCAATAGAGTTTGTCAGCATGTGGATCTTTGTATTAACTTTATTAACATCAGCGATCTAGGGTGGGCCAAGGAGGCCCAGCCAGGACAGTCAGTCATAACCAATAGCTAGCCAACACATGACCCACACCAGAAACTTGTACATAGAAAGCTACGGTTGTCAGATGAACTTAGCAGACACCGAAGTAGTTAGGGCCATCCTGCACAAGCACGGCTTTCAAGCCACCACAGATCATACGCAAGCAGATACCATCTTTATCAACACCTGTGCTATTCGTGACAAGGCAGAGCAAACGGTGCGAAACCGATTGGTCCAATTCAAACGTATCAAACAGCAGAAACCGGGTCTCATCATCGGCATATTAGGGTGTATGGCTGAGCGGCTGAAGCATAAGTTGCTGGAGGAAGAGAAGCTGGTAGACTTGGTAGTAGGCCCAGATGCCTATCGAGACTTACCCCGTCTGGTGGCTGAAGTAGACGCCGGGCACAGAGCTGTGAACACCTTCTTATCTAGGGAAGAGACCTATGCAGATATTAGCCCCATCCGGCTGAACTCCAATGGCGTTACAGCTTTCATCTCCATTATGCGCGGGTGCGATAACATGTGCTCCTTTTGCGTTGTCCCGTTTACGAGGGGCCGGGAACGCAGCCGCGACCCCCAGTCGATTGTACAGGAAGCGACCGAGCTCTTTGCACAAGGGTACAGAGAAGTGACGTTGCTAGGGCAAAACGTAGACTCTTACAAATGGCCCGCAACCAACGGCCAAGCGGGTGCTAAGCAGCACACAGCATCCACCATAAGTTTTGCTCAGCTCTTGGCCATGGTAGCAGGCATACACCCGCTTTTACGGGTACGCTTTTCGACCTCGCATCCCAAAGACATTACCGATGAGGTACTATACACGATGCAAGCCTACGAAAACATTTGCAAGTACATTCACCTACCGGTACAGAGTGGTAACAGCCGAATATTGAAGCTTATGAATCGAACGTATGATCGGGATTGGTACTTGGATAAGATACACAGCATTCGGAAGATCTTGGGGGCAGATTGCGGTATTTCTTCGGACATGATTGCTGGGTTCTGCACAGAGACTGAGGCAGAGCACGTAGATACCTGTTCGCTGATGGATTGTGTACAATACGATTTTGCGTATATGTTTTACTATTCAGAGCGGCCGGGCACCCTAGCGGCTAGGAAGTACACCGATGATGTACCTTTAGCGGTCAAGAAGCGTAGGTTACAGGAGATTATTGACAAGCAACGTGGGCATTCGCTATTACGCAATCGACGGGACGTAGGGAAGGTGCATTCGGTACTGGTTGAAGGGCCTTCGAAGCGGTCCGGTAGCGAATGGCAGGGGAGGAATAGTGCGAATAAGGTGGTGATTTTCCCCCAGGGAGATTATGAGAAGGGAGTATATGTAGAAGTACGCGTGCATGGTTGTACGTCTGCTACGCTGTTGGGAGAGGTTGTGGGATAAGCAAAGCCCAAATCAACATCTAAACTATGCATCAAGTGACTACCAGCTCAAGCTGGCAGTTTGCCAGACGCTTGGAAAGCAGATCAAAGATTAAAATTCTGAAATAC
>JBCBRR010000025.1:0-14432 GCA_039819605.1 Bacteroidota bacterium
CACTTGCCCTGATGGTTATCGATAAGCTCGGGGTATGCTTGCCCAATATTCAGGTTATCAAACAAGCCAGGGTGTGGGCTTATGGTCTCCAGCTCATTCGTGGTCACGTTTTTCCTAACCTCGCAGCGAAGGAAATGATAGATCATGTTCATGTTGAGCGTCTTACCCCATCTTCTAGGGCGTGTGATGAGTAAGGCTTTCGTACGATCTGTGAGCATATCCTTGATCAGGAGCGTTTTGTCAACAAAAATTCCCCCGGCTATTAACTCCGTGAAGTCTCCTGTGCCAATGGCGGGTCCTTGTTGTGGGAGGGTGTGCATCGTAGGTAGTATCAGTGCTTTTGGGTACAAAAATAACACAAAAAGACAAGCTGGGTTAAAGGCGTAGGGCCTCACTGTACTTGGATGCAGGCAACAGGATACGCCGCGCTATTCTTCCATATCGACGGCAGTATCTCGTCGTGGCCCAGTACTTTACACTGGATAGCAAGGCGTTCATTTCCGCTTTAGGCTAGGCAAGCTGCCCTGACTTAAATCTAAACAACACATAGCGGAGCGTCCTAGTTAATGATAGGCCTATCGACCGATTGCTGCTGTATATGACAGAGGTTAGTCATGTGAAACTCGAAGATATATTATGTACCTTTGAGGAATTGTCAGCAAAACTCAAGGCACGTGTATTGACGACGGCAGAACAATTAATGGCAAAAGGCATGCAACAGGGTGCTTAGCAAGGAAGGATAGAAATAGCCAAAAATATGTTCCATCTCATCTAGCCTATGCAAGCAACACCTTGGCTACAGCACTATTCCCAAGCCATTCCACATCGTATCCAAACTGCGAAGCAGGTTTCTTTCGTAGACGTACTGGAGGAGTCCTTTGACAAATTTAGAGCCTTGCCCATGTACGAGAGCATGGACAAAGTGCTGACTTACGAGAAGGTAGATAAGCTGACTAGCCGCTTTAGCGCCTACTTACAACACCATACCCCCCTCAAGCCTGGCGATCATATAGCCATACAGATACCCAACCTGCTGCAATACCCCGTAGCCATGTTGGGTACCTTACGAGCCGGGATGGTTGCGGTCAATGTAAACCCCCTCTATACCCCGCATGAAATGGCGCATCAACTCAAAGATGCCGCTGTGAAGGGCATTGTTATCCTAGCCAATTTTGCATACAAGCTAGAAAAAATACTGCATCAAACCGCTATTCAATCTATCATTGTCACTGAGGTAGGAGATCTATTGGGAGGGGTAAAGCAGCAGTGGGTAAACTTTGCTGTCAAGCGCCTGAAGGGATGGGTGCCTCGGTTTAACTTACCCCAAGCTATCCCGTTTCGCCATGTGTTGCAAAAAGATGTCTCAGCCAAAGTGCATCCTGGCCGAGTAAAACCTAACCATACAGCTCTGCTGCAATATACAGGGGGTACAACAGGCGTTTCTAAGGGGGCTGTGCTGACCCACGCTAACATACTAGCTAATGTAGAGCAAATGTGTGCTTTTATGGCGGGTAGGTTAGCAGTCGGTAAAGAGACCTTTATTACCCCTCTGCCGCTCTATCATATTTTCTCCCTGACAGTCAATATGCTGGCAGGTATCAAGCTGGGTGCTAAAAATGTGCTCATTGCTAACCCCAGAGACTTAGTGGCTCTTATCAGAGAGATGCGTAAGCATCCCTTTAGTATGATCACGGGTGTTAATATTTTGTTCAGTAAGCTATTGAAAAAGAAGCAGTTTGCTAAGCTAGATTTTTCTACCCTCAAACTGGCCTTAGCAGGTGGGGTAGCGCTACAACCCGCCGTAGCCCAAGAGTGGGAGCATATTACAGGTAAGCCGCTCATAGAGGGATATGGATTGACGGAAGCTTCTCCCGTAGTCAGCTGTAACTTGGTGCATAAAGCACCTCAGTTGGGTACTGTAGGTGTGCCACTGCCTAGTACAACCGTGCGTATCGTGGATAATGCAGGAGCAGAAGTAGCCACTGATCAGCCAGGCAACCTATGGGTCAAAGGTCCCCAAGTGATGCAGGGTTATTGGCTTAAAAAAGAAGAAACGCGGGACGTATTGCACAAGGGATGGCTCAAAACAGGTGACATAGCCGTTCTGCAGTCTGATGGATATCTGAAGATCATAGACCGCAAAAAAGAAATGATTAATATTTCCGGCTTCAACGTCTATCCCAGCGAAATAGAAGCCGTGATGACGGCGCATCCGGGCATAGAGGAAGCGTGCGCTGTAGGTGTCATAGAAGCTGACGGACAAGAGGCGGTGCGGTTATTTCTGGTACGCAAAGACAGTTCGCTAACAGCCCAAGAAGTAATTCACTATGGCAAGCAGCAGCTAGTAAGCTATAAGATACCCAAGTATGTCGAATTCAGAGATCAGTTGCCCAAGTCACAGGTGGGGAAGGTGCTCAAAAGAGTCCTCAAAGAGGAGAGTATGCAAAACCTAGCTGCCTTACATGCATCTCAGTCATGAATAAGTTGTCTACACCATGCCTTCGGCAAGCTCTGTGGGTGCTCCTAATGAGTTTTGCAGGGCTTGGCTGCAAAGACCTGGAAGACGTTAGGCCTACCTACCCTACCCATGTGCACATTGATTTCCAAAACTTGGATCTAGCTCAGGTTGATCGGATTGTTTGCTCGTTATCTGGTACAAAAGTCCTACACAAAGCTGACATTATCGCAAAGTATAGCCGGAATGGTCTGCTTGCCTTGCCCTTAAATGCCCAGTCCGACCAGACTACCTATCAGATTTATAAACAACATGGCCACCGAGTAGATACGCTAACGTTGCACTACAAAAGGCTACTTGCACTCATTTCACCCCAGGCTGGCCTCCAGTACATGTACACGCTGTCTCACCTAGAAACGACTTTCAGCGGCTATGCCATCGTACGTTCCGCACTAAAACATACCTTCCCCAAACCCGATGTTGAGGTATACTGCTAGTTTACTGCTAAGCTTGTGGTTGGTCATGCTAAGCACACCCAGCTGGGGACAGCCCCGCAGTCTGGCACCACGCAGCTTACAGTTGGCTATCGATATCATGAGCCCTATCTACTATACCTACAAAAAGCTGGGACCTAGGTATGAGCTGAGCGGTGTGTTAGATCTCTCCGCATTTGGGATAGCGCTTGACTATGGCTGGGGGCGTATTCAGCGTGCAGGACTGCATACTGGTAGCAATCAACAGACGTATTACCAACAGCAGCATCAAGGCAGATATTTTCGTGTGGGCGTGAACTATAATTTCATCCAAAACGTGTGTGACAGCAACGCTGCTTTTATAGGATTCAGATATGCGAGAAGCTACGCGCAAGATCTGCTGATACAACGCACGTGGCATACTACTGCCCCTGCTGCTATGAGTGAGGAACCTGCGCTAAAAATACGCTGGCTGGAAGCAGTGGCGGGCGTACAGGTACAGGTATGGCGTTGGATATATGCAGGTGTCCTGGCACGCTATAAGTTCCGAAATAGGATCGATAACGCACAAGCACATCTCCCTTTTGACGTCATCGGATGGGGGATATATGCGGATCGGGCGTGGAACTTTCATTATTACCTAGGGGTTTGTATTCCGATACATGAAAGTACCCCCACGGTGTGGAAGTATAAAAAAGGTAGATCGTCTCGCCAATATGTGTCTAGATATAAGCCCATGCGCCGTGCTAGGGCTAGCAAGTAGCTTATATGCTATGGAGATGGGTCTTGTCCATCGACCTCATTGGCTGCTGTCGTTTCCTCTTGTTCAGGTTGCGGTAACATCTGCTGCATGTGCTCCAGATTAGGGCTGGTAGCAAACCTAACTGATGGCCTATTGGTCAAAAAGAGGGTACTGGTCAGCACGAATGCAAATAGGCCGATCAGGAGACCCCATGTAATATGCTCCAACAGGTCGCCTGTCTTATGAATGCCAATCAGCTGACTAACGCCTCCACTGCCCAAAGCATGTGTCAGACCTTCTTTTTTAGAGCTCTGTAAGAAGACGATGGGTATTAAGAGTAATGCCGTAAGAACGGCTAGGGAAATAAGTAGTGTAAACATCACAAAGTATCTTTTATGCTTTCTTTTCTCTGCGAAAAATAACAACTTTTTTCGGGAAATTTCAATGCTAGTTTGGTATACATGTCTCTGGCACTCTGCAGCTTCCCTTGTTTTACCAAAATCTCAGCCAGGCTTTCCGTAACAAGCTCATCATACAGCTTACTTGTGGCTTGTGTCAAATCTACTTGAGCAGCTTGCTGCTTAGATTCGCGCGTCAGGGTACGCTGCGCTCCCCCGTTCCGCTGCCTAATAAATTTCTTGATGATCTCTAGCTGCTCTACACCCTTGGTCTTGGTAATCTTCTGTTTGGCTCGGTTATGAATCTGACTGACATGGCTATTGATAAAATCGAATGGGGCTGGGGATTTCTGATGACGGGGTGCTGGCTGGGCAGCTGTATGCAAATCTTCCCTTGGACCGCTGCAGGGCTGCGGTAGGTGCACCTTGCCTTCTAGCAAAGATTTTAAATAACCTCGGTCTGGTGCATAAACCGCCGCTAGCTCTACAGCTCTTTGTGCTTTGGTCACACTGTCCTCATAGGCATGTTTGGCCAAAAGTGTATAGACGATTTGGAAATAAGGGTATGAACGCACTAGTGCCTGAAGTTCTCCTATCTCCTGTGCCTGGATTGGACCAGGATGCTGTATAATGCGCAAAAGTGTTTTGATCTCCATCCGATGCCGTTTACCCTGGAGGTCCGTCCTATGCTTTTAGTGTCTACCAGTTATCCACGGACGCACTCAATAGTTCCTTAACCAGCTTCGTGAGTACGGTATCTACAAGCTGCATTTCTTCGGTAGCCAGTTTAGCGGGCTCTATGTCTGCAGACTGCGCAAACTCTTTTTTGGTGAATCCTGTCTCTTTGTTATGCGGATTGGTATAGGTTACTTCTAATGTGATTGTAAGCTGGGTGCGGGTAGTCGAACGGCCTTTCTCGTTGGCTTGAGCAGCTACAGGCGTGTACTTGAGGTTCGTAATGGTACCTGCAAACTGGATATCGCCACCAGTACCTACCTGCTTGAGCCGAAACTTGTGTAGAAGCTCTTGCGTCAATTTATCCGTCAGGCTCTTAGCTAGGCCTGGAGGGCCCAGTGCTGTCACGGACCTAAAGGGCTGAATACAAAATGTTTTTACCTTGGGAGATAGCGCACTGCTTCGGAAAGAATAAATAACACATCCCTGGCACCACAACAGCAGCGCTAGCACGTAACTTAGTGTAGGCAGTCTATTCAAGACCATATTGGCTTATTTTTCTGTACAATGTTCTTTCAGATATGCCCAAGCTTTCAGCTGCTTTCCGGCGTCGCTGTTTGTGCTTTTCTAGGGCTTGGCTAATCAATTTGCGCTCATGCAACTCGATGGATAGGTTCTCACTACCTAAATTTTGGGCAGGTTGAGCAGTGCTCCGAGGTGATGGAGGATGCGTATCAATTACCTGCATACTTTGCCTAGGGTTTTTAAACCGCGCTATAGCTCCCTGACTGTCTGCATCTGGATGATGTGCATGGAGTAGATCTAGGACCAGGCCCTTGAGTTCGTCCATATCTTTCCGCATGTCGAATAGGATGCGATACAAAATTTCTTTTTCTGGTATCTGCTGCCCACTGTAGGGGGGGTGATACAAAGTAGGTAGCGTGGGCTGGCCTTGGGGTAGATAATGGTTCAGCTTCTCCTGGGTGATGGTCCTATCTACTTCTAATACAGAGATTTGCTCTACCAGATTTTTGAGCTGACGTATATTGCCAGGGAACCGGTACTGCAAGAGAGATTCTTCTGCCTCTTCGCTCAGACGGATGGGCTTCACATAATATTTATCTGCAAACTCCGTGGCAAACTTCCTAAACAAGAGGCTGATGTCTTCCCCTCTCTCCCTGAGGGGGGGTATGCGTATGGGCACTGTGCTGAGCCTGTAATATAGATCTTCTCGAAATTTGCCTTGCTGTACAGCTTCTAACAGGTCTAGGTTAGTAGCGCCAACGACCCTTACATGCACTTGCTGAATCTTAGAAGAACCCACTTTGATGAACTCTCCATATTCCAATACACGCAGCAGGCGGGTCTGTGTGCCTAGGGGCATTTCCCCAATCTCGTCCAGAAAAATGGTCCCCCCATTTGCCTCCTCAAAGTAGCCTTTACGGCCTTCAGTGGCTCCTGTAAAAGCGCCTTTTTCATGCCCGAAGAGCTCTGAATCTATAGTTCCTTCTGGTATAGCTCCACAGTTCACCGCGATAAATTTGCCATGTTTATAAGGGCTCAGGCTATGAATAAGCTTAGAAAAAGATTCTTTACCTGTACCACTCTCGCCGGCGACCAGTACTGTCATGGCGGTAGGGGCCACTTGGGCGGCCACCTCAATGGCTCTATTTAGTGGGAGAGAATTCCCAACGATCCCGAATTGCTGCTTAAGCTGTTTGAGTTCTGCTTCTCGCATTGATCTTTGGTCTGGTATAGCCCTTCGTTCGGTGCAGTCACTGGTGGGCTATTGGGGGTCATATCTGTACCTGAGCTGCCGTTGCTCTGCGATAAACCCACACTGAGCAGGGGGGCAAATTCATATAAATCCGGTTTACACGTTGTTGGTGCAAGTCAGGCATTGTATTTGGCGATTTATGACCGTACGTATACTGCACTACTTGGCCCTCCGCTTTCAGTACATCAAAGTACGCTTTGAAAAGTTGAGCTCGCTCGTCAGTAGAAAACAAGAGCATCGGTATAGAAGAAACGATAGCGCTTACTTGGCCATGCAGCTGGGGGGCGACGAGTTTTGGAAGATGCAGGGCATTGCCATGAATAACCTGGATATTGGGAAATCGCTGATGCATATGGTTACAGAGCTTGCGATCTAGCTCGACGCTTATAAGTTTTGAGGGGGGTAATCCTTTTTCTAACAGTGATGCTGTCATACATCCTGTACCCGCACCAACTTCCACAATAAACTCTTGGGTGCGTTTACGTGTTTTCAGGGCTTCTTCTGCCATACAATCTGCCAGCTTTTTAGAGCTCGGTACGATAGCGCCCATACGACGTGGGGCGGCGATCACGCGTTGGAAGAAAAAAGCGATGTCGGCTGCTTTATTTGTGAGCCTAGTTAGCCTAGCCTGTGTGTTGCCCATGGAGATCATTGGTATTTTCAGTGGCCCTGCAAAATATCTGTTGGTGTAGACAAAGGTATAATGAGATAAGTGGAGTTACAACTAAGCCCTCGACGTTCTCAAAGCGCACTATTAGGGAATTGTTAAAAACCTACTAGCTTTGCCCGTCGCGTGAACAAGCACGCACTGCCCGATACTTAAAAGAGACACAATGACAACTAACATCAAACTGGAGCCAAAGCACGTCATCCTCAACAAGTGACATCACATCTTCTGATGAAGTGTTTTTTAGGTCCGGGCTAGGAAAACTATTTATAACCTTCAGCGCAAACTTGATTACATATGCACACTAACAATCAGAGAGCCTTAGCCTCTATTTTATTCGTATCCCTATTCCTACAGAGTTGTGGGGTGGGTTTCTTGCCGAGACAATGTCAAGATGATTTGTTTCCTACCGTTCAAGGTGAACCTGTTGTAAGCCGGGTAAATACATCGGCTATACCTCCGGCAATATCAGGGCTAGAGGTGGGTTCCCGAGCCGGTAGGTCAACCCGCACGTCTTCCCTTCAATCGGCAGATATGCCTATGCACCCATCCTCTCAGCAGCTACGTGAATATATCGATAACAATGAGCTTACTTCTACCCAGCAGCTTGTAGATACTTTCAACGGGCTGGAGTGTCCTGAAGATCCAACATCAGCCCTCCTCCACGAATGGATACAAGCTCATATTGACTGCTTTGCTGCGAAGCCTGTGGAGGCCCTAGATGACGAGCAAATACAGGAGTATGCCTACCTGGCAAATATTAGGCCCAAAACGCAAGCGGATCAAAGACTACTCTACCGCTACTTTACGAGTTTGGCCAACAAAGCTCATGTTAGCCTGATCGGAGACAGACGTTTACTAGAGGCCCTGGCTGATGCATTACAGGGAATAGATGCCAATATTTTTAGAGGTAATACAGCGGATTTGATTGCAGTGGGGAACAGCCTGCTCACTAAACTGGATGTCACCCATGGCCACGCTAGTCTGGATAGAGAGCATTACCCCAAGTATGCAGCTCTACTCAGCGCGTTGCATAATATATTGCTCTTAACCCACAAGATTGACCCAGAAGGCTGGTCCAATACGACAAACAAAGCCTTGTATGATCGTTTTCAAGACAGAATTATGGCCATTGGGCATCGAAATCCAGTATCCTGTACAACTTTGCGCTGCTTAGAAGCTTTTGGACAGACACTAGAGGAACTTCAGCAGTCCTCATCAGTTTCTCGTAAGAGGAAATGGTATCAGGCTCAATCTTCTATGGCGGAGCCTGAACTTGGCCTTATAGCCGAAGCGACGCAAGCGTGTTTGGGAGAAGATAAGCTCAACAGGTACGCTCTTGCTTCAAGAGGTCATGTGCAAAACCGGCTGTTCGCGGAAGTGAGAAGGAATCTGATAGCCAAACTGGATCAAGAAATGAAAGCTATTACGCTATCAGCGTCAAAACTCCGAGGGGCGCTCCAAGCTTACTACCGAGATAATTTCGGAAAGATGCCACCTTTTCTGGGCGTCCGTCAAATGCCTGTCGAGCAGATGGGATTTACCTTGAAGCTGAATCCAAAAATCGAGACGAAACAGCAGGCGGAGCCAGATCCAAATGTACCGGACAACCAGCTGGATATTCGCAATCAACATTGTCAGAAGGATAAAGCTCCTATTAACTGGAAGGACCTCTTCAAGCCCAGACGTGTCAAACCTAATGGACCTATCCAAGAGATTAACAAAGTAGCTCTCTTGGGAGAGGCAGGTACAGGAAAAACTTCGCTGACCAAGAAAATAGCCTATGCTTGGTCCAAGCCTGAACCCCAATGGGGCCAGGAGCTCAAAGCTGTTTATGTGTTGCCTGTCAGAGCCCTGAGAGCAGACAGATATGATGATAATGGGCATCATTGCAGAGATGCAACCCTGGCTACAGCCATAGCGAATGAATGCTTCACAGGCATGCGTGAGAAAAATAAATTTGAGGTACTAAGAGAGCGCATCGCCGACACGCTACAGCATCCTACCACGCTAGTGATATTAGATGGGCTAGACGAGCAACATGGAGCTAGTCAAAGTATACTTGCTGAAGCTAGAGCAGGTGCTCATAAGCTGCTAGCCACATCCAGACCCTATGGCATACATGAAACAGAACGGGCCAGATGGGGGGATATAGAAGTGGATCATGTAGGGTTAGATCAGGAACAGCGAGATGGCCTCATCCGTTACGCCTTCGAAAACCAAGCTGATCCCAACCTGGCTCCAGGGCTTGTCCGCTTCATCAAGGCACAAAACCTACAAGAAGTGGCTAGCGTACCTGTAAATCTTAACATACTCTGCTCATTGTGGGAAGATGAGCAAGATGTACTGGGAAGATCAGGTGTATCCATAGCGTTACCTGAGCTGTATCGCAAGCTTGTTGACTGCGTTTGGAAAAGATTTGAAAGTGAAGCTAGAGATCCAGCTATGCCTCAAAGGCATGCTAGAACGGATAGAGATAGCACAATGCAAAAAAGTAGCTTGTTCCAAGATTTAGAGAAAGTAGCCTTAGCCAGTCTACAACAGGGCAAGCTCATCATGTCCCGTAATAGTATCGAGGAAATATTAGCCTCCAACCCTTCTCCGCTGTTAGCAGATACGGGCTTTCTGCTGCTACAGAAACTGGACCAAGAATATCAGTTTCCCCACCTAGCCTTCCAAGAATACTTCGCGGGGCGGGGGCTAGCTCGACAATTCCTATTAGGAGAACAGAATAGAGTTAGCGTCAAGGGTTTCTTAAAGAGACACATGTATGTCTCTCGTTACCGGAGAACGCTCTCATTCATGGCGGGTGAGTTAGCCAAAGGCATGCGACAAGAGCTAGGCCTCACCGCAACAGCTAACATAGCAGTGGAACCCATACAAAAGCTATTGACAGTGATCAATGACGAGCTTCCCAGCGAAGTACTGGGCTTTCAGCAACTCCTACTTCAGCTCCGTATACTCAACGAATGGCTACTAATAACCGGAGATTCAACAAAGAAAGCAGAAACGCTCGCAGTTTTAGAATACCGCTTCCATTTAGGGCAGGACCTAATTAAGTGGTTTAAAAAAAGCCTGGTTGAGCAAGTACTGCGAAATACCCTACAAAATCTACTCTTAGAGACCAGTGGGGTAACTAAGCACTACAGTCATCTATTACTGAACCATATACGAAAAGCGCTCAGGGAGGGTCAGGATTATATTCGCGTCTCAGCGGTCTCTTCACTACCGGCACTCTTAGAGCATGGAGAGGGCCTGGAACAGACTTTCCCACATATACAGGTAGCGTTCGGGGATAGTAGTGTTCGTGTTCGTGTCGCAGCGATCCAGGTACTACCGATTGTCCTAGCGAAGGGGGGGAGTAGTGAGCAGATTTTACCCCTTATAGAGCGAGCGTTTGGAGATAATGATCATGATGTTCGCCGCTCAGCAGTCTATACATTACCGTTGCTGTTAGCGCATGGAGGGAACTTGCAGCAGATTCTATCTCTTATGCAGAGAACGCTCTGGGATAGCTCCTCTAGCGACATGTTCGGTAATATCTTTCGCGTCTCAGCAGTCACGTCACTACCTCTACTCCTAGAACATGGAGCGAGTCTAGAACAGATTTTCCCCCATATGCAGAAAGCGCTTGAGCATATTGATAGTTCTATTTGCCTCTCAGCAGTTATATCACTACCTCTACTCCTAAGGCATGGAGCGAGTCTGGAACAAATTCTCCCTCATATACAGCGATCGCTCTGGCATATTGATGATTATGTTCGATCCTCAGCGATCGAGTCACTACGGCTACTCCTAGGGTATGGTGGTAGCTTTGAACAGATTTTCCCCCATATACGGGAGGCACTCTGGGATAGCAATGCTGGTGTTCGTGCTTCAGCGGTCGCGTCACTACCGACGTGTCTAGAACACGGAGGGAGCCTGGAACAGATTTTCCCATATCTAAAGACCGTACTCCTAGTAGATATTGATAATTATGTCCGCGTCTCAGCGGTCTCCTCATTACCGGCACTTTTGGAACATGGAGGGAGGTTGGAGCAGATTTTCCCACTTATTCAGCATGGGCTCGAGGACGTTGCTCCTAGTGATATATTTGGTAATAGTGTTCGTGTCTCAGCGGTTGCGTCACTATCTCTACTCTTAGAGAAGGGCGCTAGCTTAGAACAGATCTTCCCCCACATACAGAAAGCACTCGGAGATATTGATAATGCTGTTCGCCGTGCAGCCTTACAGACCTTACCTCTATGCTTAGAGCATGGCGTGAGTTTGGAACAAATTGCCCCCCATGTACAGAAAGCGCTCGGGGATGTTGATGATGATGTTCGCGTCTCAGCACTCGCGTTACTATCTCTACTCCCAGACAAGGGAGTCTGCCTGCAACATATTTTTCCCCATATACAGCGAGCGCTTGGGGATAGTGGTGACGATGTCCGTCATGCGGCGGTCCGGGGACTATCGATGCTTTTAGATAAGGGAGCCAGTGTTGAACAGATCTTCCCCCACGTAAGGAAAGCCCTTGAGGATGACAATAAGTGTGTTCGCCGCTCAGCGGTCCAGGTTATTAAGAAAATATCTATCGAGTCTCTCATGAACTACTATTGGCACAAAAAAGATCAGGCTGCTATCTTTTTCCTTGTACCCAGGCTCTATGAAGTAGCCCTTATTATAGAAAATAAAGACAGATATCGGCAGACATTGGCACTGTATCTTGGGACCGGAAAGCTTCTCAAATGGGTCCGAAATAGAGAAGAAGTTCAACACTTTAAAGAGCTCGTTCATCAATTATTGCTCGACGGAATATTGCCTGCAATACCAGCTTAGCGCCCCGCTCAGTATTTAGCAGAAAGATATGAATTCATCTCTAGATACGCCCAGTGTACCCGCTCAGCAATAAGTGGGTAATGGAGATAGTGTTTTATGAAAACTATATATCAGCATAACATAGCTACCAGCTTACTTCTGTCCTTGTTTTTACAGAGTTGTGGCGTAGGTATCTGGATGGGACCATCTAGGATAGAATCTGTGCAGGCAACAGCAGGGCAGATGCAACCCTCAGATGTGGCTGCAAAAGATACTAGCTTAGGAGTGCTAGGAATGCCCAGCCCCCTAGGGGGTAATCCTGAATCGGTGCAACAGCTAGCCAGGCAGTTCTTATCCGGAGAGCAGGATAGCGTAAAAGACTTTCTGAAGTGCTACATGTATACTACGCCTCGCTATAACCGGACACTTGCACTTATGGTGAGGGAAATAGCTCGACAGCAAGTACTTCACCTTCAAAATCCTAGCGTAGACATCAGACCTATAGTCAATCTATTCAAACTGATGGATAGTGGACCACTGAGAGAAATACTGGGGTTCCAGCATCTCTTACTGCAGCTCCGATTACTCAACGAATGGCTTATGGCTACTGAAGGTGTACAAGGACAAGCAAAAGCGTTTGTATCCGTAGATCAACAGCTGCACTTGACAGCGAGCCTGCGCATGTGGTTTACATCAGTACGTACAATCTGACGAGCCCACCCAAGTAATCCATAATACCCTACTGAGCCTGTTTGCAAAGAGCAGTTACGTAGCTAAAATCTATAGTGCCAAGCTAATGCCCCATATACGAACCGCTCTCAAACACAATAGTGTTAGTGTCCGTAGCCCTGCCATACAGGCTTTGTATACATTGCTAGAAGCTGGTGCGACTGTACCGGCGATATTGCCTCATATACAGGCTGCCCTCCAGGATAGTGACGGCCATATTCGTCTCGTTGCCGTACATGCCTTGCAGATATTGGCCAAAAAGGGCGTACCCATATCGGCTCTCTTACCCCGTATCCAGAAGGGGCTCCAGGATAGTGTATGGAAAGTTCGCCGAGCTGCGCTAGAACTATTTGGAGGACTAATGGCTAATGAGGCGTCCCTATCAGAGGTCTTACCTCATATATGGCATTCCCTTTACGACGATTCGTGGAGCGTTTGCCAAGCTGGGTCTGAGGTCTTACGGAGATTGATAGCAAAAGACCAATCAGCAGCAGCGTTAGGGTCTGCTATTCAGACCTCTCTTGAGAACCGTGATACAACTGTACGCCTAGTTGCGCTCAAGGTCATGGATACATTAGTAACAGGAGGCACACCCGTATCCGAGATGAAATCCTATATCCAAACCGCCCTTAAGAACAATGATAGAGATGTACGCCAAGTTGTCATGGGGTTCTTAGGAGAATGGATAACCAAAAATGCATCCGTACCAGAAATAGGGTTCTATATCCAGACTGCCCTTGAGGATAGGGATAGCCATGTCCGCCGAGCTACTATAGAAGTCTTGCGGGCATTGATCGCCAAAGGTACGCCCATATCAGAAGTTGCGTTCTATATCAAAACCGCCTTTAAAGATCGTGACAGCAATATTCGCCGAGATACTATGCAAGCTTCAGGGACATTGATAGCTAAAGGTGTATCGATACCCGAGGCCTCGTCCTATATTCAGACTGCCCTCCAGGATATTGACACTAATGTACGCCTAGCCGCCGTAGCCACCCTAAAAATATTATTAGCCGTAAGGTCGGATATACGAGAGGCTTGGCCACATATCTTGATTGCCCTCGAGAACAATGCCGCCAGTGTTCGTCAACATGCCACAGCGGTCTTAGTACAGCTGCTAAAGACAAGACGGGAGATAACCATAGAAAAGGCTCTGCCCTACATTCAAACCGCTTTTCAGGATAATGAATGGCAAGTTCGCACTGCTGCTATACAGTCTTTAGAGACAGTAGTGTCAAAAGGCGTACCAATATCAGAGGTCTTGCCCCATATAACGGCTATGCTCCAGGATAGGGTGTGGAGTGTGCGCAAGAGGGCTCTAAAGGCGCTGTTGCTGTTATTAGAAAAGGGCATATCAGCATCAGAGATCTTGTCCTATATCAATGATGCGCTCCAAGATGGCGATTTTACTGTTCGGAGTGCTGCTGTAGAGTGCCTGCCAGCACTTGTAAAGAATGTGACTGCATCAGTTCTCGTCGCCTCTGCTCAAGATGCCCTTAGGGATGAAAGTACGGGTGTTCGTGTGGCTGTCATCGATGCTTTGCAGGTGTTAGTAGTAGAAGGTGTACCGGTATCAATGATCTGGCCCCATATCCAAACCGTCCTCCGAGATAACAACCCTGATGTTCGCCGTTCTGCTATAGCGGCCTTAGTGTCATTGCGTCAAAGCGGTATGTCTCTAAACGAAATCTTACCCTACATCCAGACTGCTCTCCA
>JBCBRR010000026.1:0-14365 GCA_039819605.1 Bacteroidota bacterium
CAGGGTTGCTGATTGTCATTCAAAAAGACTTTGCCATCCATTCGGAGGCGGAGAGCGGTGCGGGCTATGCCGATATGCTAGCCATTCCACGCGCAGCGTGTGGCAAGGTGGCGGTTGTTTTTGAATATAAGGTAGCCCATAGTAAGGAAGTGTTAGCAGGTAAGGTCCAAGAAGCCCTGGATCAAATCGATAAGAAAGGCTACATCATGCGGGTGAAGGCCTATCAGCATATTACAGCGGTGATGAAGGTGGGGATAGCATTTCATGGTAAAGAAGTGCTTGTTGAAAGCCGAATCACACAGCTGGGCTAGGGCCTTCGTCAAGAGCTAGACTATCTTCTTAGCTCATCGCGAATTGCCTAGATTGAAATAAGGAAATTCAGCTCTTTTGCAACTCTTTCCAACCCACCGTAGATTTGTGTTCAGAAAGTCAGTCGTAGCATGTAAGCATTGCACAAGACCGTGGGCACCAACAGCCATAATCCAATCATCCACTCCCCAGGGTACGCCATTTCGCAATCGCACGATGCCTATGGAAAAGATTCGCTCAACTATGATGAAATCATTGTAGATTTCTTCAAATCACGGCTAGAACCAGAGCTAGTAGCGCGCATTGATTTCACCACGCTAGAATTCATACCCACGGAATTCATCACCGGTGGCCAACTGCTACATTCTAAAAGCGATGTCATTTTTAAGTTCTCTATCGACAACAATACAGATGCTATCTACTTCATTATAGAGTTACAGAGTACACCTGACAAATATATAGCTAAGAGACTAGATAGATATAGGGTCCTACTCCTACTCCGCCATGGAAAAAAACACAGAACTGAGATAATGCCTTCTGTAATGCCCATCTGTATGTACAATGGTCTGATGCCCTATCCCTATTCAACCTATCTAGGGGACTGTGCAGTATCTCCAGAACTAGCCAAGAAGTGTGGGCTGTTTAATCATCGATTTGAGCTGTGGGATTTAACGCAGTACACAATAGCTGAGCTCTTAGAACAGGGAGGTAAATCGGGTTTGTTTCAAGCTTTGCTAAAGCAAGGAAGGCGAGGTGAATTTATAGAAGTACTTCAGAAAGTAACGCCTGAGTACATACAACAGCTACCCCGTGGTCATGTACATAGCAGCGCGATATATATCTATCATAACAGTAAACCCGAGCAAGGAGAAGTGTGCCTCAGGCTACTATCCGAGCTCATCCAAGAAAAAACAGTAAAGGAGAAAGTGATGTCATATGCAGCCAGTATACACTATAAGGGCATAGAAGAAGGTAAGCAACTAGGTATAGAAGAAGGTGTTACCAAGGGTAAGCAGCTAGGTATAGAAGAAGGTGTTACCAGGGGCAAACAACTAGGTATAGAAGAAGGTGTTACCAGAGGCAAACAACTAGGTATAGAAGAAGGTGTTACCAGAGGTATGCTGCAAGCAGCCAAAAACCTGTTACGCCAGGGAGTGGAGTTGGATACCATCTCATTGGCAACAGGGCTACAACGTGAGCAACTCCTGCAGCTGAAATAGATACGACCAGGACTAAGCTAGAGCCTGCGAGTCAGCAGCTGCTACTACTTCGAAAAATAAGGTACATGTTACCTCCCGGTGTAAATCAAGGATCGCCTCGTGTACACCTACCGTTTTGACAGGTTGAGCGAGGTGAATATCCTTCGGATTCAACTGGACCCGATGTCTTTCCAAGGCATTCGCCAATTGAGCAGACGTGACAGACCCGAAGATTTTCCCTTGCTCCCCAGCCTTAACTTCTAAAATCAGCTTGAGCTGCCCTATCTGGGCGGCTACGGCTTCCGCATTCTTCTTCTCCTGTAGCCTTTTGTGCGCGGTTTGCTTAGCATTCTCTAACGCTACTTTCTGATTGGCCTCGTGAGCTACAACGGCCATCTTGGCAGGAATCAAATAGTTCCGGGCATACCCTGGTTGGACAGCTACACGCTCATTTTTGTAGCCTAGACCCTGTATATCTTGCTTCAGGATTACTTCCATGCGACGCTACTTGAGGTTATCGGCTACGTAGGGCAATAGGGCAAGCTGTCTAGCTCGCTTGATGGCTTGGCTCACTTTCTTCTGGTACTTGACACTGTTGCCCGTAAAGCGACGTGGTAGTATTTTGCCCTGCTCGTTGATAAACCGGAGCAAAAATTCTACATTCGTGTAGTCAATGTGCTTGATGTCGTACTTTTTGAAACGACAATATTTCTTACTCGTGTTTCCCTGACTGGTTACGAATTTGTGGTTCATCAGATTCATACTATAGCTTCTTGCTCGTCAGTGGTAACTGCTTCGTCAGTTTTATTTTCATCGGGGGTATCTTCTGTATCGACTTCGTCAGTAGTATCTTCAGTAGCTACAGGCACCGGGTCTTCGACCTGATTCTGTGCGTTGTAGGCCACGGCATGCCTATCAGAGACGGTAGTCAGAAACCGGATTAATTTTTCGCTTCGTTTGTAGATTGTGGTCAATTTACTGATCAGTTCAGGCTGGGCCCTGAATGTGATAAGGTAATAAATACCCGTGGACTTGTGTTGTATGGGATAAGCTAGCTTTTGTAGACCTGTGGCCTTCTCATACACCACTTCGGCACCGTGTTGGGCTAGAAAATCCTTAAAAACCGCGACAGCCTCTATAACCTCTTCGTGGGTGAGCACAGGGGTCAAGATGAGCGTGCTTTGATAGTTTCTCAACTCCATATCAGATAAAGTAGTATCTTGTGGCATATGAATGCTAATTTAGCAGAAATACATGAGAAATCAAGCGAGCGCCCCTGCCCGGGTTACGTAGCCTGAGCCCGATAGGAACTGGCCCTTGGATTTCGCTAGCCGCTTAAAGAATATGCAAGTACAAATAGGTGCTTCTTGGGCCCAGCATTTAGCCCCAGAATTTGACAAACTCTATTTTCAGGATCTAGTCGCTTTTGTCAAAGAAGAATATCAGCACCATACCATCTACCCACCCGGCGGTGCCATTTTTAAGGCCTTTGACCTGTGCAGCCTAGACGCTACCCAAGTAGTCATCATTGGGCAGGATCCGTATCACGGGCCGCGTCAAGCCAATGGATTGTGTTTTTCTGTGGGGAATCAAGTACCTATACCGCCCTCCTTGGCCAATATCTTTACAGAAATCTATCACGATGTAGGCAGTGCCTTGCCTACACATGGCAACTTGACCCGATGGGCCCAACAGGGTATTTTACTGCTCAACGCTACCCTGACGGTACGGGCTGGGAAGCCTGGCTCACATCAAAATAAGGGTTGGGAAACGTTCACAGACCGGGTGATTGGTACCGTATCCCATCTTAAGGAGCATGTGGTTTTCCTGTTGTGGGGCGCTTATGCTCAGAAAAAGGCTGCCCTGATCGATGCCCAAAAACACCTCATATTGCAGTCAGCCCACCCCTCGCCGTATGCGGCCCATAAGGGCTTCTTTGGGAATCGACATTTTAGCAAGGCCAATGCCTATCTGCAAGCACATGGCCGGACCCCCATTGCTTGGTAAAGCACAACTGCTGGTATCTCAATATCCAGCAGGTTACTGGGCTTGTGCAGCGCAATATCGGCGGTACAAATCGGGCCTTCGCTCGGCAGTGCGCTTGAGGGCCGCTGCATGACGCCATTCGTGTACAGCCCGTGCATTGCCCGATAAGAGCACAGGTGGGACTTGCATATTTTGAAAAGCAGCCGGCCGCGTGTAGGCAGGAGGCGCTAGCAAGCCGTCTTGAAAGGAGTCAGTGAGGGCTGCCGTTTCATCAGATAGTACACCGGGCAGCAACCGTACCACAGTATCTAGCAGCACAGCTGCCGGCAGTTCGCCACCAGAAAGTACATAGTCACCAATGCTGATTTCTCGGGTGATCAGGTGATCCCGGATCCGCTCATCGACCCCTTTGTAGTGGCCGCATAAGATCAATAGATTGTCTTGGAGAGCCAGTTGATTGACAAGCCGTTGGGTGAGGGGTTGCCCATCCGGAGCCATATAAATGACCTCGGAATATACCCGATCGGCTTTCAATTTTTCTATACAGCGGGCTACAGGTTCTATGCTGAGCAACATACCCGCTTCACCACCATAGGCATAGTCATCCACTTTTCTATGCTTATCTAGCGTATAATCTCTTAAATTGTGCAAGTGCAGCGAGAGAAGCTGCTTATCTAAGGCCCGCTTGATGATGGAATGCCCACAGGGACTCTCGAGGAGCTGGGGTAGGCAAGTCAGGATATCGACACGCATAGATGGGAGATCCATTGGGGTAGCGAGGAGGGGACTTGAACCCCCGACCTTCGGGTTATGAATCCGTTGCTCTAACCAACTGAGCTACCTCGCCGCACACAGCCCTATATTACGAATTTTAGATTATATGCTACTTTAGTCCCATGCATGCAAGACCCGTTTTCTTCAAAAAGGTGCACAAGCTAGTGCTATTTCCCTTCGTGAGGCTATTCACACTGAGCCTTTGCATAGCCACCTTCATACTCCTCATGCAATTTTTGCTCATTTGGTTCGATGAGCTGATTGGCAAAGACCTAGGTTGGCAGATCTACCTACAGCTGTTTTCCTATTTCGGGATTCATTTGACACCCCAAGCCTTTCCCTTAGCTACCCTAATTGCCTCCCTGATGACCCTAGGGGAATTGGCCGAGCACAACGAGCTGACGCCGTTGAAAAGTGCCGGCATATCTACCTTGCGTATCTTATCTGTCCTCTTCGTTTTTGTCGTCGGGCTAAGTGGGCTTGTACTTTACTCGAACAATTACCTAGTACCTAAAGCCAGCATCAAGGCCTACACCCTGCTCCTAGACCTGCGCAAAAAGAAGCCTTCTTTAGACATCAAGGAAGGTGTGTTCTACAACGGCATACCTGGCTATAGCATCAAAGTAGACAAAAAATGGGCAGATCAGAAAACCCTGCAGGGCATCATGATTTACGACCATACAGATAACAAAGGTAACATAGCCCTAACTACAGCTAGTCAAGGGCGTTTGTATACCCTACGTAACGATCAGTACCTGGTACTACAGCTATTTGATGGGCACAACTACTACGAAGGGTCTACCGAAGAGATAGCCAAGTATGAATCCAGTAGCATCCCCAGTTTTACACGCAGCCACTTCGACATGCAAAAGGTGACCTTCGACCTCACCTCTTTCAAGTTTACGAGCAGTGGGCAAGACATTTTCAGTTATCACCATAGCACGAAGAATGCCTGCGAAGTACGTACAAAGATGGCGCAAATTAAGTATAAAATGCGCTTAGCCCAGGAAGCGCTGGCAGAGATCTGGGAAAAACAAGCTCCAACCCGCGCATATGATCATGCGCAGGCTCAGCTATACCTATCCCCCACGGCTTTCACCTACCTGCCTAGCGCACCAGATACTGGCCTACAGACCGTAGCGGCGACGCAACCTGCCGCTACAGACATGGGCGGGGTTGACGTACAGCGGGCTACCTACCTGGGTAGCCGTTTGTCGGAGGTATGCGCAGCCAAGTTCGAACGGCCTATAATCCAGCGCGCCTTAGACCAGGCCCGAAACACACATGCCCAATTGCAAGTACAGTGGGCTGACCTGCAGGAGGCGCAAAAGGAGCTCCGAAATTATGAGATTGAACAATATCGGAGAGTAGCTTCTGCGCTGGGGTGCTTGGTTATGTTTTTGATTGGGGCACCATTGGGGGTACTGATTCGGCGGGGGGGTATTGGCGTGCCGCTATTGATCTCTACACTTTTCATTTTGATCTACTATGCTACCGATATGTTGGGGATTCGATGGGCTATGTTTGGCATCTTACCGAGCTACATAGGGCCTTGGCTGCCCAACTTGGTCTTATTGCCGTTTGGGTTGCTGTTCTTGCGATGGGCTTATCAGGATAAGAAGCTATCGCTGAAGTGGAAGAGAAAGCCTACATCCCCATTATCGTAGGGGAAAGTGATGTACAACAGGACAGCTGTCTAAGCACAGGACATGATTACCTTCGAAAACATTACCAAGTATTTTCAAGACAAAACCATACTGGATAATGTAAGTGGACATTTTGATCGCGGACAAGTAAACCTCGTGATCGGTACGAGTGGGGCAGGGAAAAGCCTGCTCATCAAATGTATTATAGGCCTGATACAACCGGAGGCAGGTCTTGTTACCTTCGATGGCAGAAGTATACTAGATGCCAGTAGGAAAACTAGGATACACATCCGGCGAGAAATAGGCATATTGTTTCAAAGCAGTGCGCTTTTCGACGCTAAAAATGTCGAAGAAAATGTAGTTTTCCCCTTGGATATGTTGACCTCTATGTCAGTGAGCGAAAAGCTAGATCGGGCTAACTTCTGTCTGGAGCGCGTAGGGCTAAAAAATGCCAATAAGAAAATGCCGGCCGAATTGAGCGGTGGCATGCGCAAACGGGTAGGCATCGCCCGTGCCATTGTGAATAGCTCTCGCTACCTATTCTGTGACGAGCCTAACTCTGGGCTCGATCCTAAAACAGCACTCCGCATAGACGAGCTTATCAAAGAATTGACCTACGAATACAACATCACGACCGTCGTAGTGACGCATGATATGGACTCGGTAGTGACTATGGGCGATTCTATTTTATTTTTGGACCAAGGACGGAAAGCGTGGGAAGGCAATTCTACCAGCGTGCTACAAGCTGATGTAGAAGCGCTCCAAGATTTCTTGTTCTCCAGCAAACTCATACAACTTGTCAAACAGCACGCAGTCACTGTGCCCCATAACCTAAACATCTCTCCTGTACCATGCACTTAGTGATCCGCACCCCTGATAAGCAGCTATTTGCTGGAGAAATACAGCATGTGACACTGCCTGGGGCCCAAGGCCCTTTTCAAGTATGGCCGGGCCACGCCCCCATAGCTACTACGTTAGCGCCTGGTAACGTAGTCTACACAGATGCCCAACAGACACATGGGGTAGCCACGGGCCCAGGCTTGGCAACCGTACATGCCAATCAGGTGACGGTTTTGATACATACGGGCTCAGCGAGCCCAACGGACAGGGACGATGCCTACTAAGATCGTGGTGGCCAATTGGAAGATGCACAAAACCTTTGCAGCAGGGCTCCAACTGGCACAAGACATAACCCGGGCCCAGCAAGCAAATCCGAAGCCCGACGTACAAATCGTCTTACTGCCTTCTTTCCTGCATTTAGAAGCCATTGGCCGGTTGATAGCAGGTACCGATAATCTATACCTAGGCGCACAACATTGCCATGATCAGGCGGCAGGAGCTTTTACAGGGGCCATTTCTGTCCCGATGTTGGCATCTGTCGGTGTGCGTTTTGTCCTGGTGGGCCACAGTGAACACAGACAACATTGGGGAGCAGATGAATCCCTGATGGCTAAACAGGTCGATGCCGTGCTGGCGCATGGATTGCGGCCCATTCTCTGTTGTGGAGAACCTGCTAGATGCCAACCCCAGCAGCAAGCCCTAGACTTTGTAGAATGTCAGCTCGACGCAGTATTGGCACAGGTTACGGCCGATGCGGTACATGAGCTCATGGTAGCCTACGAGCCTGGGTGGGCCATCGGCACACAAGATACACCGGCCCCTGCGGTACTGGAAAGCCTATGCCAGGCTATTCGGCATAACTTAGTGCGTAGGTACGGCACTGCTGTAGGCGAGGCGATTCCCTTCCTGTATGGGGGTAGCTGCCAACCCGCCTATGCATCCACCCTAGCCGCTACTACGTCCGTAGATGGCGTACTGGTAGGCAGGGCTTCACTAACGCCTGGTACATTTATGGAGATTGTAGCAGCCATGGCCACTACTTGAGCATATGGGGGTCCGTATTAAACAACAACAAGTGGCAGCACTGGTGCAGCGGGCACTGGGAGAGATTTTTCTGCGTGAAGGGGCCTCGTACACAGCTGGGACACTGGTTACGGTTAAGGAAGTGTGTATGAACACCAACCTGAGCTTAGCCCAAGTCTACCTCAGCTTCCTAGACGCTAGCCGGGCTACGCATCTATTGCACATGCTGACGCAGCACCAGAAAGCACTCCGGGGGCTGCTAGGCCATAAAATAGGTAATAAAGTACGTAGGGTGCCCGAGCTGAGGTTTTACATCGACCATTCACTGGAGCGTGCCCAACGCATCCATCAGCTGCTAGATACCCTCGATACCACGTAGGGGCTCAATAGGCCCACGTGAGATAGGCAGCGCCCCAGGTAAATCCCGCCCCAAAAGCTACCATAACGAGCGAATCACCCATCTTGAGCCGGTCTTCATACTGCCACAAGCAAAGGGGAATGGTGGCATTTGTCGTATTCCCAAACCGGTTCAGCGTAATCATGGCCTGATCCGCCCGCAGGCCCGTCCGCTGTAAGACTGCCTCTATAATGCGTCGATTGGCCTGATGCGGTACGAGAAAAGCCAGTTGGTCACCTTGGAGGGCATTGCGCTGCATAATTTCACATACAGCTTCGGTCATTTTCTCTACAGCAAATCGATAGACTACACGCCCTTCCTGGTGTAGCTGGTAGGTGGCTTCCGTTGCCTCGGGAGGCCTACCCCCGGGATTCCTTTTCTGATACAGGTGGGGTATGCCTACCCCATCTGCTCGGAGTATACTATCGACCAGCCCGTACCCTGCTGGATTGGCTTCTAACAATACGGCAGCCGCTCCATCCCCAAAGAGGACACAGGTATTCCGATCCGCATAGTTGACAATGGAAGACATTTTATCTACACCGACAACGACTACTTTCTGGTACTTGTTGTTCTCAATGAATTGCGCCCCCGTTACCAACCCATACAGAAAGCCTGAACAAGCCGCCTGCAAATCGTAGCCAAAAGCCTGTGTGGCGCCAACAGCGTGGGCAATCAGGTTAGCCGTAGCGGGCATAATACAATCTGGGGTTATCGTACAGGCGATGAGCAAGTCAATGCTATGGGGGTCGGTACCCGTCTTCTCGAGCAACCCACGCACAGCAGCGATGCCCATCACAGAGCTCCCCGCATCTCCCTTGAGAATGCGCCGCTCTTTGATACCGGTTCGTGTGGTAATCCACGCATCGGTCGTAGCTACCTGATGAGCTAGGTCAGCGTTGGTCAAGATATGCTCAGGCACGTAGCCATGTACACCGGTGATGGCTGCCCGCGTAGGTGCACTCATGGTCTATTGCGTTGGTAGGGGTCATATGGCCCATAGGCCCGTAGATAGGCCATAGCTTCTTGCCAGAAAGCTCGGAACGTAGCCTCTGGAATGGCTTCGGGCGCATACGCCTGGGCACCTGTGTAGTGAATACCTACGAACTGGAGGGGCGTATGCCAGGCAGCTAACGCACGCTGTATAGCTAGCAGATTTTCAGTCTTATCGTCGACCATGATGAACATTTGGGGCAGGTAATCCACTTTCTGTAGGAAATTGACCAAGACCGTGCCTTTGTTGTGGACACCTCCTTCGCCATTGGCATACAAGACCCCCTGGTGGTACAAGGGGTAGTACCCGTTGTAGATAGCCACATCTTCCAAAACAAAGGGGGAGTGTGCAAAAGCTTGACTAAAGTTAAAGCCCAAGGCGCGTAATTCGCGGCAGCGCAGTACCTCAGCATCTTCCAGGTTGCCCAACCTACCGGTGAGCAACGCGGTAAAGGCCATGGTCTTGATGGATTGGGCCTGAATAGCACGTACAACGGCTGGCGTCTCTTTTTCTATCAGGGTACATCCGTAGCGCTGTATGCAAAAGCTCGTTACCCGATCTTTTTCGGCAGCTTGCAGCGGTTGCAATAGGCTGTCGAGTACCGTTTTATGCTTGTGCATGTTGGGGTAATACAGTGCGGGGTGGCTGGGCACTGTGAGTGTCATATCTACGTCAAAAGCAACGAGCACCGCAGCTTTATCAGAGACCGTTTGGGTGATGATACGCTCTACTGCGTGCATCGTCTCAGTGCTTTGTAGCATAAGCTTAAGGCAGCCCGCGGGTTATGCCGGGTAAGCGGGCATGTTATTGGGCTTTGCAAGATGCTCCCGGCCTACAAGGCAGCGGAAGGTACGTAAGGCCTGTGTTATTTCTTCGATTTTTCCATCACGACTTGGCCCTTGTAAAAGAGGCCGTCCTCATACCAGAAAGCTCGGTGAGGTAGGTGTGACTCGCCTGTGGTAGGGCAGGTTACCCAACTGGGGGTAGCTGCCTTGTAATGGGTTCTTCTTTTATCACGTCGCGTCTTGGAGATTTTGCGTTTAGGATGCGCCATATGTCAGTCGCCCCCATCGGCTGAGAGGGCATGCTATTGTTTGATAAGCTAAGATCGCTATTCATCCTAAGAACCACAAGCCATGGGCCTACAAGTAGACCTCCAATCCCTGCGCGCCCTGTATACCTAGCCCAAAAAGGGCAAAATCGTACTGGACAGGATCTTCCGGGGATAGCTGCCTAAGCGCTCGGGTGAGCTCCTGAGCCGCTGGCCAGTCCGTACGTGTGCGCTGCAGCAGTCGTAGCTGCCGGCTGACCCGGGCGACATGCACGTCGCAAGGACACACCAATTGCCTAGGCTGCATGTTTTTCCACAAACCCAAATCGACGCCCTGGGTATCCTGCCTGACCATCCAGCGCAAGAACATATTCAGCCGCTTGCAAGCGGCTTTGCGGCGGGGTGTGGGGACATGCTTGCGCGTGCGCATGGGATGGTCGGGCAAGCTGAAAAATAATTCATGAAAATGCACCAAGCCAGCCTCCACGTCACCGTCTGCAGCTGGTAACCCCATCATAAAGGCGGTCTCCAATGTATCGTACTGCCGATAGTAATGCTGTAAGAAGCGCATAAAGTACAGGGCATCCGTAGGTTGGAAGGTTCTGTGCCTAAACCCATGCAAAGCTTTCAGGTCATGGGGTTGGTGATGCATCACAAAATCATAGGGTGCCTGGTCCATAAAGCCCAGTAACTCCCGGCACTTGCGCATGGCCACCTGGCGCTGCCCCCACGCCAAGGTAGCTGCTAAAAATCCAGCGATCTCGATATCTTGCCGTTTTCTGTAGGCATGGGGAATGGCGATGGGATCCGTTGCTATAAAGTCGACGCGATTGTAGCGCAGCACCTGCGCATCTAAGAAGGATTTGAGTCGGGTGGGCGGCATGGGCATACGATGAGCCGTTTTCTAGAGAGTACTTTCCTTGATAACTTTGTATAAAACAAAGCTACCCGCCCCTGACTGCCAAATAGCTAGACACATCATGATAGAAAGCCGCCTGCCCAGATGGATGCTCCTAGCAGCACCCCGAAGGCGACCTGCAATGTACGTCCTGCGTCTACCCTAAATGGCGGCAGAGCTCTTCGCTAACTCCTCTACACTATGCTATTGCTACCCACCTATATCGTTTGGAATCCCAACATATCCCTGTGCTCCATAGGGCCGCTAGTCATTCGGTGGTACAGCCTCATGATTATCCTGGGTTTTCTAGGGGGCCGGGCCCTCGTCAAGTACATTTTTAGCAAAACAGGTAGACCCCTAGAAAATGCAGAGCACTTTAGCCTGTATGTGCTCTGCGGGGCCCTCATAGGGGCTCGGCTGGGAGAGGTATTTTTCTACGCTCCCGGGCGCTATCTCCACCAACCCCTGGAAGCGATACTGCCGGTAACCTTCACACCGCATTTTCAGTTTACCGGCTACCAAGGCCTCTCGTACCACGGGGCCCTCTTAGGTAGCATGGTGGCTACCTACTTGTATGTACACTATGACATTCTGTTACGCGGGGCGCCCTGGCGATGGCAGTGGAGACGCAGGGCAGAGAAGCGAGAGTCCTTTTTATGGCTTTCTACCCCACTCGTATTCGGCGTGCTCATGGGTTTCTTGGTCAGGATAGGCAACTTTATAGGCTCGGAGATCATTGGCACACCTACCCACAGCAACTACGGCGTGCTGTTTGCCCGTCAGGTCGTAGAGCGCATTCCGCACCACACCCGCGCCATATCGCATGTACAAGTGCGTAAGCACACAGAGGGTGCTCTAGTGTACACGCAGGGCTATCCACCTGTCACCATTGAAGTGACGTTCAAAAAAGGTAGCTTTGGTCAGGAAGCCATTCGGGCTTTTTTAGAGAATAACCTACAACGCTATCTGGCAACAGATCCGGCCCTTACAGCGCATATATACCAACCCGCTGACCAAGCACTGGACTACACACTGCACCAGAACGCGCAGCAAGCTTACGTAGCCTGCATCAAGACGTGGGGGATTCCCCGACATCCTGTACAGCTGTACGAAAGCTTCTCGTATCTACTGGCGCTGCTGGGGCTTTTTTTCTGGTGGTACCATAAGCACCACACCCTACAAGATGGTCTCATTGCCGGCACAGCTGCTATAGTTAACTACGGCTTTCGGTTTTTCTGTGAGTTTTTCAAGGCACCGTTTAAGGTCCTGATCGCAGGGCCTCATCCGATCACCATGGGGCATCTTCTATCGCTACTTACAGTGCTGGGTGGTTTGGGGCTGGTGATATATGCGCTCACACGTCCCAAGCCACGAGATGGTTCATGAGGTATAGAACCATTCTCTTACTCCATGGCGCTTCTTTAGTCGAGGTAGGCATACTCAAGTTATGCTTAGATAGGGCCTGGCTCGTGTGCAATATGGTGGGTATTGACAGTACGTACCACTTAGCTGCCCTAGTGGCCACCAAGAACATGCTAATACTGGCTGGCTACCAGATGTACTTTTGGTCGCAGAAAAACCCAGGATTAGGCCCTAAGCGCTGCCTACAGCCCACTGCCTTGGACAGGTGGATACCTGCTTGTCCGTGGATATTCTGGATTTATTCGCCGCTGTATTACCTATTTTTTAGCATAGCCATGCTATGTCTCCCAAATCTGTATGGCACGGCCTTACAAGCTTGGCTGTTGCTTATGCACGGCAGCCTCTGGCACATGTGCTTCCCTACCCAGATCAGCCAGGAATTGCGAGCGCAAATCCGTAGTACTCCGGCAGATCGGCTGACCCGATACATTATGGAGCTGGTACATACCCTAGATAGTGAAGCCAATGCCTGCCCATCTATGCATTGTGCATTCGCCACCTTTCTAGCCTGCATTACCTATCCATTTTACCCCACCCTATCGCTATTGTTTCCACCTGTGGTTGCCCTATCTTGCCTACTGAGTAGGCAGCACCTATTGGTCGATATCTTGCCTGGGGTTGCCTTGGGCGGCTTGCACGGGCTTGTCAGTATAGTGTTGCTATAGCAGGCTAGGCTACTACGTCGGCATCATGTGCTACGTTGTGGTACAGATGCTGTACATCTTCATACGCTTCGATGTCCTCGACCAAGCTAGCGAACCGCACCTGATCTGTAGGTGCTAGCGTTATCTTAGCATGCGGTACATACTCCAGCCAAGCTTCTACAGGCTCGATAGCCAACGCCTCTAGTCGGCGCTGTAGCGGCCCAAAATCTTCAAAACCACACGTCATGTGCAAGTAGGTAGCGTCCGTAGTTACATCAGTGGCACCGTCTTCTATCAGGGCCAAGGTCAAGGACTCCTCATCAGCTACGTCTTGGGTGAGTATACGGAATACCCCTTGCCTATGAAACAAGAAAGAGGCCGTCCCAGTTTTACTAAGGGCGCCTCCATGTTTGTGGAAAGTACCTCGCAGGTCAGCCACCGTGCGGTTGATATTATCTGTCAGGCATTCTACCATCAAGGCCACACCTTGGGTAAAGCTTCCCTCATAGGTTACCGCTACGTAATCGGCCCCTTGCTTATCGTCACCCTTCTGAATAGCCCGCTCGATGTTCTCTTTCGGTACGTTGGCACTCCGGGCGTGGCGTATAGCGAGTCGGAGCCGAGGATTCGCATCCAGTACATTACCCCCTTGGCGCACAGCTAGTGTAATCTCTTTGACGAGCTTGCTAAAATGCTGGGCCTTTTTAGCGTCTTGGGCATTCTTTCTGTGTTTGATATTGGCCCACTTGCTATGACCTGCCATAAGGTTATGGATAACTGGGACTTATCCCCATTTGATAGTATGCGGTTTTGAGGGATGCTGCAAGTTCATACGCCTAATATCACCCTTGGATTATCCAGTTTCATTGCTATCTCAACTGCAGGAGCTGCTCGCGTTGTAGCCCTGTAGCTAATGAGATGGTACCCATTTCTACACCCTGGTGTAGCAGCGTCTTCGCTGCTTGAAGTATACTCTCTTGTTTGCCCCTAGCGACACCCTCTTGCATACCCAACTGCTTACCTTTTTCTACACCCTTGTAGTGTATACTGTCTGCATATGACATTACTTCCTCCTTTACTGGTTTCTCTTGGACGAGCTCAGATATTGGGTGCAAATCTAGAGTGGAATGGGGATAGTTGCAAGCGCGTTAGACTTCTCCTATGACAAGAGAGATCCTTGGA
>JBCBRR010000027.1:0-14197 GCA_039819605.1 Bacteroidota bacterium
GGCCTGTAGGGCAGCGTTGCTCACATCGCTATCCTGGAAGGCGTTGAGGATAGGGGGGTAATAACTTGGCACTGTAGTTTTTAACGATGGCACTGGTCTCTCCAAGTAGGCCCATAAGCGTTTTGAATAGCACTTCGGACTCCTTGCGTTGGCGTAATGCTTCTTTGAGCCACATACCGAGCCTATTGCCTAAAGCAAATTCTTGTTCTAGGATTGCTAAAGAGTCGCTTATTACATGGCTTTCCCCAGATATTGTCAGCAGCCATTCATTCAGTAATCTTAACTGCAACACAAGATGTTGAACGCCCACTAGTTCTCTGGGCGCCTTATCTACAAGTCTCAATAGACTTTGTATACGTCCCAAGCTTTTCTTTGTAAGCTTCATTTCTAGAGCCATTCCATTCACGATCTCCCCTGCCATAAACGAAAGCGTCCTTCTGTAACGCGGTATGTACATGCAGGACCTTAGAAAATCAGTTACTTCTTCTAAATCATCCGCATCCCCTGACAAAAACTGTCTAGCTAAACTTCTACCTGCAAAGTATTCATGAAAAGTCAAATGGGGAAACTGGTATTGCCAAGATACTTTTTCAAAGAGTAAGAAGCCAGCATCTTTTAAGAGAGGGGAGGGTAATCTCCCTAAAACTTCTTCCTGAATGACGTCGGGATTGATAACAATCTCACCTTTCTGTAGCGTTGTCAGCGCGATCTTCTCTAGGTCGCTAAACAAGCCCTCCCTTTCAGCCTCTCTAAAGTAAGCCTGATGTGCACTACCTTTTCGCTCGAACCGCTCCCAAACGTAATTAACGAGTTTGCGATATAATCCGGGAAGGCCTATGGTTATACCTGGTTTTTGTAACTCAGCTCCCTTCGCTTTCCAAAGTGAACAAAGAATCAGTAGGTTTACGGGCACTTGTGACATCTCCGTGAGATAATGATGTTGTATAAAGGTCAACAATTTGTTAGCTGTGTTTGTCATGGCTGTATCCAGTGTCCGGTGTACGAAACGATCTCGTTGGCTGGTATCTAACCCCGCATGATCCACTTCTATATCTACGAGTCGTCGTTCGGCTTCTATACCATAGGGTCGAGAAGTGAGTAGTAATTTATGCTGACCACTCTTAGCCTCTCGCAAGATGGTTTCACTGGTACCTAGCTGTTCATCTAAACCATCCAGTATTAACAGGGTAGTAGATTCGTTTAAAGAACTTTCTATGCATCCGCGTAATCTTATAAAGTCCCCCTCTTCTCTCATTCCCGTAAAGCATTCATTGGCAATGGCTGTAGCAAGGGTCTCATGTTGTAGATAGCTATGCCCATTGTATTTATCCTGCCGCAGGTTCCTCACAGGAAGTACATAAATAGCTTCAAATGACTGTCCCCACTTACCTACAGCCCAATCATGAGCTAGTTTCTTAGTCAGTGAGGTCTTGCCTGTACCTGCCTCACCTACGAGCAGTGCTCTTTTAATGTCTTGAGCAGGCGCGCCGGGTTTCAAGCTTCTAGGCTTGAATAGATCTTCTAAGGCAATAGGTGTTTTAACCCACTGCAGCCGTTCTTGACGGGCAGCTAGCTGGTCTTGGTGTCTTTGCTCTTTTTCTTTTACCTCAATCTGCTCATTGACCTTTAGATGGCATTCTATGTCCTGTACAGACATGGGCGTCTCTTCCAAAAAGGAAACCATTTGGGTAAACTCTGGATGCCGGTAACGCGCTTTGAGCAAAGCTTGTGCTTGGCTTATGGGTAGTTCAGACCGTGTGGCTGAAAGTAAATCCTCTTTGACTCTGTCAAATAACGCCCCTAGGGCATATGATATATCTGAAGTAGGTAATGAATCTAGTTTCAAGCTGAGTCTGTCCTTGATCGATGTGTTATCTGAGCCACCTAGCCACTCAGTGATAATATTGTGAGCAAACTGAGGCTTGCTTTGCATACCTAGTCTACTCCGTACAGTTGGGTTTTCTGAGATTCGCTCCAGGTCGTGCAACAAAGCTGTCAGAGCACTACAAGCTCGTTCTTTATCTTCATCCTCAATGCCTTGTTTGTAAATCAAGGCTAACCCATTGAGTAACTCGTCAACAATTGGCCTGCGATCTTCATCCAGATGCTGGGTCCATGTCGTACCTAGTTCCCTTAATTTAGCAAGGCTCTCCTGACGTATGTCAGCAACGTGGCTTTTGACTGCTATTAAAGTCAACTGCCGGACTGTTAGGTAGCGCAAAGCTGTACGATCCTCTTTTTTAGACAGATTCTTTGCCTGCAGAAAACGCTCAGCTTCTATCAAATGTTGTTTGAAATTGTCGTAATATCCCCTGCATGTGGCCACGTCACGAGTACACACAATCAAGGCACCAGACAGCTGTAAGGCTTGATGATGGTCGTAAAAAGTGGCACCCCTGCCGAGGCCAGCAGTTGCCTCTCGGAAATGCCCGTAGCATTCTCTGAACGCTTCTAGGGCCTCAGGTATGCTTTCAAAATCTGGAAGGGGCTGGTTGACTTGGGGAATAAGCCCTTGAACGGCTACCCCGAGCTTATACAATGCATACACACCCCGGATTCCGTGACCCAATCTGCTGATTATGTTCTCCTCTTCCTTACATTGGTCTAGGCTATGGCTAAGTACGTGGGCATGGTAGCAGGTAGGATAGTGTTGATTGCCTTCAACAATGGCTGCCAGCTGCTGTTTTGTTCTTTGATACAGGCTATTTTCCGCGATATTCCAATGGGTAGGGTCTACGATGCGGATAATACGTAGTATTTCATAGATGGCTTCCAGTGTGGCTCCATGCGTTTCATAGGTTGCATCTGTAAAAGTTGTTTTACTGGGATCAACACTGGGTAGGAGCTTTTCAGTTAGTAGGGTCTGTAGTTTGGCAACGTCGCCTGGTACAAATGTGCTAGCATCTATGTGCCGCAGTACGTAGACAAAGGTCTGCATGAGTGGCTTCTCACGATGCCCAGTGGCTTCATAGAATATCCTGTCATAGAGGCTATGGAAGTAATTACGTAATAATTCCCTACGGGACTCACTGTTTTTGATATGTAAACGAGACAGCCCTTTATATTCTTCCAGGTGGTTGATCAGAGCTGTTTCAGTGAGTTCTTTGAAGAAGTCTAGGTTTTGAAAGCGTTCGACGTAAGCACGTAGCCAAGCTTGTAGAACGGCTTCTTGGGCCGCATAGGGCTGCGGATCATCAAATGTACTTATCAGTTGCTCTGTAGAAGTAATCTTGTCAGACCTGATGTACTCTATCAGCTGGTCTTGACCATGAGCTTGCTGCTCAGCGGGTGCGCCAGCCCGACTGGCAGGACGGGATGAGCCTGGTGAAGTATTTGCCGATCGTACTTGCAATGCTCCCTCTCCTCTTCCTTGTGGTTCTGGAGGTATGGTGAAATAATTGGGAGACCCACTTACGGTTGGGCTGTCTTGTGCTTTAGTATGTTCCCCTGGCCTAACTGCTATAGGCTCTACGCCACAACTCTGCAAGAATAGAGAGATGAGTAAAACGAATGATATACTTCTTGGGTTGGCTGTTTTCATGACTGAATAGGAATTACGTTAGGTTACCATGTCCGTACGGCATTGTCTATGTCTCCCGTTAGACGTTCTATGGTAATCTTACGAAATGTTTCCTGTAAAGTCAAGAGGGGGGAGGGGTATGAACGTTACTTTTTCCTTACGATGAAAAAAGTAACCAAAAAAATCATCCGCGACTATCAAACTTGGCTAGAAGGCCTCGCCAAGTGCTGAACTAAAGAAGCGTGTCGCCTACGCTCCTCTGTGTTCTTGTAGTGCTCTCTGGATGTCATGAGCTTACCGACAGGGCGTTATATTTCCCCAAGAAAGGTGCCAGAGTCAGGACGGACGAGAACGATGGCAAACAAGTGTAGCGAGACGTAGCTCTCCCGACGAGCAAGGTATCGAAACTCTAGAAAACATGCGTTGTGCAACGGGCTCGTATTGTTAGCGAAACCAGATGGCATTGCAAACGCATGCAAGTATGATGGTTATCATGATTAGGTTTAGCATTTTACATTGTAAGAAAAGGTAACTTCATATTCACTTCTATCGCTCTATCCTCGCAACAATTTCCGAAATTTTTGAATTTTCCAGGCCTGTGAGAAAACTGATCTGTGCCTCGGGAACGTTAGCGCGAAGCATATGCGTAATGATCTCTGTATCGCGCAACTCTATACCCTCTTTTCTACCCCGTTCTATGCCCTGTTGCATGCCTTGTTCTATGCCCTGTTGCATGCCTTGTTCTATGCCCCGTTCCATACCTAGTTCTACACCTTGCTCCACACCCTCTTTTATCCCCGATCGTCTAATTTGTTCTGCTGTTGTCAACATATTTTTCTCCAATCTTAATGATGCATCCGCAAAGATACGTCGGAATAGAGGGTGGATTATGTGTTTGGGTTTCTATCGTTTCATGAAGCTGTAGTTGTAGTTTGCTAAGTTTGGGCTTACGATACTTTTTCCCCTGCGGGGGCTTCGTTACTTTTTTACTAGGATGAAAAAAGTAACCAAAAAAATCACCCGCGACTATCAAATTTGGCTAAAAGTCCCTCGCCAAGTGTTTAAAATGCAGAAATCTCGTCGCTTCGCTCCTCAGGCAGGTCTGCATTTTGTCCACACTTTTCTCGGGCCTTTCTTAACGCCATTTGATAGTATGCGGTTTTGAGAGATGCTGCAAGCTCATGCGCTCATCATCCAATCATGCGGTGTACTAACATGTGGTCCTAGCGACCATCATGCTTTCGTACAGTTGCAACACCCCTTTGGGTCCGTTAACGGATGTCTCGCTCTTTATCTTTAAAAATACACCTCCAGCGAGCAGGCATCGATCTGGAGCATGTTAGAAAAACACATAGGGGTTCAGGTAACAGGACCTCAAAGGTGCTACAAACCCAAGCCCTATCTTCATCAAAACTGCCCTCTTAGGCTTTTGCCTGCAAAAAACTCGTGAAACGTCAAATACGGAAAATTATATCTCCAAGCTATTTTTTCAAAAAGCAAAACCCCCGCATCTTCTACGAAAGACGAAGCAGGCCTGCCTAAAACATACTCCTGAATAATGCCCGGATTAATGCTAACTTTTTTACCCTTAGCAGTAGTCAGTGCGATCTTCTCTAACTTCTTAAGCAAACGACCTCGTGCATTTTCAGGGGCTTGATACTCTACATACTCTTCACTTGCAAAACGCTTCCAAATATGATTCACAAGCCTCTGATACCATTCCCTCTCCGGTTGCTCTAACTCAGCGCCTCGCGCTTTCCAAAGTGTACAGAGCATCAGTAAGTTGACAGGTATGAGGCACCTGGCTGGCAGGTCCGCATCCCGCATAAACCTGAGTAGGCTATCTACTAGGCCGTACTTAGCTGTCCTCAAGGTGCGCCGTACGAAACGCTCCTGCTGGTGTACATCTAACCCCATATGCTCCACTTCTATATCCACTAGACGGAGGACATCCTGCATGTCATAGGGCCTGGAAGTAAGCAGCAGCTTGTGCTGGCCATGCTTGGCTTGGTCAAGTATGACCTGACTGGTGCCCAAATGCTCATCTAAACCATCTAGTATGACAAGCGTAGTCGGCCTTTGTAAAGAAGTTGCTATGTATCTGTATACCTTTGTAAAATCAGCCGATTCCTGTACCCCCGTAAAGCATTCGTTAGCAATAGCTGTGGCTAAGGTCTCACTGGCTCCCTGGTACTTATCCTGACGCAAATTTCTGACGGGAAGTACATACAAGGCAGTAAACTCCTGCCCCCACGTACCGATAGTCCAGTCATAGGCTAACTTTCGAGTCAATGCGGTCTTTCCAGTACCCGCTTCGCCTACTAGAAGCACTTTTTTAATTTCTACGTTGGGCTCATGTGGTCTCAAACTCCTGGGCTTGAAAAGATCTGCTAACGCAATGGGCTTCTGGACCCACTGTAACTGATCTTGGCTACCTTCATTAGGGTGCGTATACTGAGACTGACCTGAGTAAACAGCCGCCTGGCTACTCTCTTCCGTCGTTCTTACCTTGACTTGCTCATTAAGCTTTATGCAGAATTCCATGTCTTGGGCCAGCACAGGAGCCTCTTCCAAAAAAGTATTCATTTTCGTGAAAGCTGGCTGCTGATAGTGCGTGCTGAGTAAGGATTTTACCTTGCTTATGGGTAGCTCGGATCGTACACCCGAACGCGTATGCTTCTTTTTAGTTGGGGTAACCGGAACAGACGTCCCACAACTCTGTAAAAACAGAGCCATGAGTAAAATAAAAGCTGTCTTTCTTTGATTTGGGTTGATTGTTTTCATAGTCTATGTAGAGTTTATGTTAAATTGAATATCTATGTAATGCTGAATCTTCGTCATAGGAGTTGTATGCCCCCTTTTTCATTGAATTCTAGTAAAGTTTTTCCAAAAAGCAAAATGGCACCCAGGCCCCATCTGCCTAGGTTGATTGATCCTGTATATCTTTCTCGATCGTGACCGGCCTCTCTAACAGGGTAGCCCACCGAACATGTCGCTGCTCAAGTTGGAGCGCATCCAGCACTGTGGGTAGTAGCGTTTCTAACGCAATGCCTTTGAGCGTTAAACTCGTCAGGCCTTCTCTAGTGGCTCTGCGAACATATCTATCTTCATCCTGGAGGGTATCCTGTATCATGGGCATAACGTCTTGTACGGAAGCACCTCCTTCTACCAAAGTAGCTAAGGTGCTTGCAGCCGTCCTGCGGACGTACTTGTCCTGATCCTGCAAAACAGTTCGTATAATGGGTATAACCGTTTGAGCTGCAGTACCTTTGACTAGCAAAGGGCGCAAAAAAGCTGCGATGGTCCGGCGAATATACGTGTTGCCGCTGCTCAGCGTACGTTGTATCATGATGGGTACGATTACGTGCACCGCCAAACCCTTTTCTATAAATGATGACATAGCTGCTAAAGCAGCGCTGCGAACGCTACTGCTCGTGTGGCTGAAGTTATGCTGTATCATCACTAAGGCGTCTTGGGCGGAAGCACCTTTTTCTACCAATGCCGGAAGTACTTCCATAGCCGTGTACATAACATACTTGCTATCATCTTTAGCGATGTGCTGTATCCTGAGTGAGATGTCTCCTATGGGAATGCCTTCTGTTACCAATGCAGGTAGTGCTTTGACACAGGCACTCCGGACATACCATGCCTTATCATTGAGCAAACTGTCTATCACACCTAAAACTTCTAGCACAGAGGCGCCTTTTGTCAGTAAAGTGGATAGATTCTTTACAGCAGCCCTGCGCGTAGTGCCCTGAATGTCATCCAGGTCATTTTTTACAGATCGGGTTAGGTTTTGTGGCCCACGACTGTTGGCTACCTGGTGAGCGCCTGCTGTAGGCTGATCAGAGGGTAGTAATACAGGTTGCATACCTGGAGATGTGGAGGTATGTACCCAGGCTACCTCTGCCAATCGATGCTCTTGTGGCGCTTGCGAAGCCGTGGACGATGCTAAGCGATGTTCTTTAATAGGCCCTTGCCATGTTGTAAGCGGTCGCTTATCTTCCTGTGCTTTTAATTTCCCTGCCGAAACATCTGCCCCGCAGCTCGCTGTAAAGCACGCGATAAGTATAGCTAGTGCTGTCTTTCTTGGATTGATTGTTTTCATAATAATCTGATGTGTCTGTGTTAACTTACGAATACCTACATGATCTGCCCCCTCAATTTCCCCCTCAGGTATCGCCCTGTATAACTTTTTTCCACCTGTACCAACTCCTCTGGGGTGCCGCTGAACACTACCTCACCCCCACGCTCGCCCCCCTCGGGCCCTAGGTCGATGACCCAGTCCGCACACTTGATGACTTCCATGTTGTGCTCAATGATCAAAACACTGTTGCCTGCCTGAATCAAGGCATTGATAGCATGTAGTAGCTTGCTGATGTCGTGCATGTGCAACCCGGTTGTCGGCTCATCAAAAACAAATAACGTATGTGCATCGGGCCTATCTTTACTCAAATAAGATGCTAGCTTGACACGCTGGGCTTCGCCACCACTGAGCGAATTGGCCGATTGACCCAGCTGCATATAACCCAACCCCACTTCTTGTAATGGAGATAATAAGCTCAAAATCACCCGCTCTCTCGCAAAGAATTCCATGGCTTCATCTACTGTCATGGCCAGTACATCCGCGATGTTTTTGCCGGCATAGGCTACTTCTAATATCTGATCCTGAAACCGCCTGCCCTGGCAAGCTTCGCAGGGCAGGTAAATATCTGCCATAAATTGCATCTCGATCTTGGTTTCTCCTTCGCCTTGACATGCTTCGCACCTGCCGCCTGGGGTGTTGAACGAAAAATCCCCTGCATTGTACCTCCGTTCCTGAGCTAGGGGTTGGCCAGCAAATAAGGATCGGATCATATCATAGGCTTTCACATACGTGGCTGGGTTAGAGCGGGATGATCTGCCGATGGGCTGCTGGTCTATGAACTCGATGTGGCTAATGTGGCATAGATCCCCGTCTAACTTGTCACATTCGCCGATGGCATCCCCACGCAACCCGAGCCAATAACGTAAGGCAGGGTAGATAATGCGGTTGACCAAAGTGGATTTACCTGACCCACTGACGCCCGTTATGGTAACCATGACACCCAAAGGAATTTCTACATTAATGTCCTTGAGGTTGTTTTCGCGAGCGCCCAGGACACGAAAGGCATACGCGGACTTACGGCGCTCTGTGGGTAGCTCAATGCGGTCGATATTGTTTAAGTAACGGGCCGTATAACCCTGGTCAGATTGCCGCAATGCTTCTAACGTCCCCTGAAATACAAGATTTCCCCCACCTGTACCTGCCTCGGGGCCTATCTCGATAAGCTGGTCAGCTACTTTCATAACGGCCTCTTCATGCTCGACAACAATAACTGTATTGCCCAGCTGTTTGAGCCGGAATAGGACATCCGTCAGCCGCTGTGTATCACGTGGGTGGAGCCCAATGGTGGGCTCGTCTAGAATGTAGGTGGTGCCTACGAGCGTACTGCTCAGCGCTGTCGCGACTTTGATCCGTTGGTGCTCACCCCCCGAAAGGGTGGCGGTGAGCCTGTTCAGGGTTAAGTAGCCCAAGCCGACCTGCTGCATGTAGCTGAGGCGACTTCTGATTTCCAAAAGCAATCGCTCCGCAATGAGCCGCTGATGCTCCGTTAGGGTTAGCTGATCGAAATAGTCGACTAGGTTATCTATGGGTTTGATCAACAGTTGTGTAATGGACTGGTCCCCTACCTTGACATAGGCAGCGTCTTTGCGGATGCGGGTGCCCTGACAATCTTTGCAACGTGTCTTGCCCACGTAGCGTGACAAGAGTATCTTGTACTGAATCTGATGCACATTGGCCTCCAAATAGTTGAAAAAGGTGTTTAGGCCCTTGAAAATTTTACACCCCTGCCACAGGACCTCTTTATACTTGTCCTGGAGATCTTTATACGGCTTATTGAGGGGGAATCCCCAGCTACGGCCGTTCGCCAATAGGGGAGTGAGCCAAGATTGCATCTTCGCACCCTTCCAGGGCAAAATGGCCCCTTCGCTCACGGAAAGTGTCTTGTCAGGAATAACTTTGTCAGGGTCAACTCCCATGATCTGTCCAAGCCCTTCGCAGGTTTTACAAGCTCCATACGGGTTGCCAAAGCTAAAAAAAGCCACAGAGGGCTCCTCGAACGTCATGCCATCGTGCTCAAATCGATCCGAGAATGTTCGTCTGCCTTGCTCCACCACATCCACCAGGCAAGTGCCGTGCCCCTCGAAAAAGGCGGTCCGTATCGAATCTGCTATGCGATACGCTTCGTCGCTGTCGGGCTTATCCACCACACAACGATCTACAATGACGTCCAAGGGTGCCTTTTCTTGGGCAGTAATGGCGGAGTCTTGTAGCATCTCTTCGATAAACTTAACCTCGCCCTGCCGCATGACGCGCGTAAAGCCTTTGGCCAGCACGATCTTGAGCACATCTGCCAGCTCAGTTTTGGGTGTATTGCTTAGCGGGTACAAAATCATGACGCGGGTGCCCTGGGGGTGGGTGTGGATATAATCTACGATGTCCGACACACTGTCTTTGGTAACTTGCTCATGGCTGATGGGGGAGTACGTAGCACCTATCCTGGCGTAGAGTAGCTTGAGGTATTCGTAGATTTCTGTCATCGTCCCCACGGTCGAGCGGGGATGCCGGTTCTGGCCTTTTTGTTCTATGGCGATAGCAGGGGTTAGGCCTTTGATAAAATCTACCGGGGGCTTCTCCATCTTGCCCAAGAACTGTCGGGCGTAGGTACTTAGGCTTTCTACGTACCGTCGTTGTCCTTCGGCAAATAGGGTGTCAAAAGCTAGAGAAGACTTGCCGGAACCGGATAGCCCTGTAATGACTACCAGCTGATTGTGCGGAATGGCCACACTCAGGCCCTTTAGGTTATGGATGCGCGCCCCTTTTATGTGGATATGGCTGCGCGATAATATGTGGTCAGCATGGTCTACAGGCATAAAATGATCAAATGTGATGACTTTGTGCTGATTTTGTATGAGAGTCAGCCGTCGGACATCGGTTCTGCTGCGCTGCGCGCAACGTATTGGACAAAAGGGCTACTACGGTCATAGGACCTACGCCACCAGGTACCGGGGTGATATGACTGCAGTGCGGGGCCACTTCCTCAAAATCGACATCACCCTGCAATCTATATCCGGCTCGGGCCGTATCATCCTGCACGCGGGTAATACCTACGTCAATGACCAGTGCCCCTCGTTTTACCATAGATGCTGTAATGAGCCTGGGCTGGCCTACAGCAGCCACTAATATATCGGCTTGTTGTGTAAAACGTGCTAAGTCGTGCGTATGTCTGTGGCAGAGGGTTACGGTGGCATTGCCTGGATAGGCATTGCGGCTGAGCAGAATACTCAATGGCGCACCTACAATAGCGCCTCGGCCCACAACGACACAGTGTTTGCCTAGCGTCTCAATCTGATAACGTGCTAGCAGTGTCAAAATCCCCAAGGGCGTGGCGGGTACGTGGGCCGGCAAGTTGCGGGCCATACAGCCATAATTGAGTGCATGTAAGCCATCTACATCTTTTGCTGGGTGGATCTGTTGGATCACGCGAGGCAGGTTGATGTGTGGGGGCAGGGGTAGCTGTATGATTAGCCCATCGATATCGGCTGCCCGATTGAGGTCTTCCACCAGCGCTAGCAAGGCGGCCTCCGTTATTTGGGCTTTTTCTATGCACGTTGTCCGAAACCCCACTTCGTGACAAGCCCGGATCTTTTGACGTACGTACGTATGGCTGGCTGGGTGATCCCCAATCAGCACGATAGCCAGGTGGGGTGCTGGGGTTATTCCCTGGGCTGCCTGCGCCAGCTCTTGCCTGATAACTTGCGCTAAAGCTCTTCCGTCGAGAATAACTGGCATCTGACAGAGCTTCCTAGCGCCTCACTGGCCCTTACTATGGTACTTGCCGCCCAGGTCGATCACCAAGGGGGTCGCGATGCATATCGAAGAATAGGTCCCAAAAACAATGCCTATCAACAAGGCGAAAGAAAACCCGCGTAGCACTTCACCCCCCCATATAAAGAGTACGGCAACCGCCATGAGGGTCGTTAGCGAAGTAATCAAGGTGCGTGTGAGCGTCTCATTAATGGCGTTATTGGCTATGCGTAGAAAATCTCGCCCTGCTTTGGAGCGTCTATTCTCCCTAATGCGATCGAACACGACGACGGTATCGTTGATCGAGTAGCCTATGATGGTGAGTATAGCGGCTATGAAGATCTGGTCTACTTCATACACGTAGCCAAAAGCTTTTGCCATGGCAAAAGCGGCCAGTACGGCTAACGTATCGTGAAATAGGGCAATGACAGCTGCCAGACCGAACTGCCATTGTCTAAAGCGCACCAGAATGTACCCAAAGATCATGAGTAAGGACAATAAGATGGATTTCTTGGCGGCAGATTGGGTATCATCGGCTATGTTGGCCCCTACCTTAATGGCACTGGCTATGGCAAATGTCTTATCGCTCTGCTCCGTCATATTTTCTGTGGGGCGCAGCCCAGTGCAGGTAGCAATGCTGGCTGACAGTTCATTTTTTATCTGCTCATCGGCTTCTGCACTGTCTTCCTGTATGCGATAGCTGGTTGTGATTTTGACCACATTATCAGCCCCGTAGGTCTTCACTTCCAATCCCGGATCGCCCAGGTTATCCCCCAATCTGGTTTTCAGGGTAGTTGGCTCTACGGCTTCGCTCAGGGACACCACATAGGACCTGCCCCCTGTAAAATCGACACCCAGGGTAGGGCCGCCCTGCTGGATCATGAGCCCGAGACCGACTACAATGAACAGACCTGAAACGGCATAGAATATCCTTCGCTGGCGAATGAACGGAACGTTGGTACCATGGAGTAAGTCTTTTGTATGGCTAAACCCAAAACTGAGTCGACTTGCATAGCCTCGCTGCACGACCCAAGTGATGATCAGCCGGGTAATGAACACAGATGTAAAGAAAGAGGTTAGGATGCCGATCATTAGCGTGGTTGCAAAGCCTCGGATAGGGCCTTGCCCTAGAAAGTACAAGATGGCGCCTGTCAAGAATGTGGTGACGTTGGCGTCAATGATCGAGCTATAGGCTTTCTGATAACCTTCTTGGATGGCACCTTGCACGGGCACACCTTTCCTGAGCTCTTCGCGGATCCGCTCGAAAATGAGCACATTGGCATCGATCGACATGCCAATGGTCAGCACGATGCCTGCAATCCCTGTCAGGGTGAGGGTTGCATTCAGCTGGGCCAGTATGCCGAGCAAGAAGAGAATATTGAACAGCAAGGCTACGTTGGCAATGGCTCCACCGCGCGCATAGTAGCCTAGCATAAATAGGACCACCAGCCCTAGGCCGAGCAGCATGGAGGTGATGCCTTTGGTTTGGGCTTCTTGGCTCAGTGTGGGGCCGATAATGGCTTCCTCTACAATTTTAACAGGGGCAGGCAAGGAGCCGGCCTTGAGGATATTGGCCAAGTCTTTGGCTTCTTCAATGGTGAAGCTGCCTGTTATCTGGGAGTTGCCGTTGGGTATCTCTGTATGGACCACTGGGGCTGAGTAGACACGGTCATCCAGCGCAATGGCGATGCGCTGGCCTATGTTATCGGCCGTTATTTTCCGCCAAGCCCGGGTGCCCTGGCTGTTCATCTGCATGGTTACCGTGGGCCTGCCACGTTCGTCAAAGCTTTGCCGGGCATCTGTAATGACTGTACCCGATAGGAGAGGTTGTGCATCTTTTTGCGCTCGGATGGGATATAGCATCACGATGTCGTTGCCGTCTGTAAGGGGGGTAGGTTTGACATCCCAGAGCCAGATCAAATCGGCGGGTAGCAGTTGTTTGACATCCTTTCTAGCTAGGATCTGCTGTATAGCGGGTACATCTGCTGGGGCATAGGCCAATCCATATCCTGGTTGTAGCTTGCCTAAAAAAGGCGAGGGGTATATCGGCCCATCTGTGGTGTCTGGCTGGGTGGCTACCGCTTGTGCACGGCTAGCCGTTGCTCCTGCACCGTCGTGGGTGTGTGCCTTTTCTTCTTGGGCCAGCAGCGTATCTATACTTTGCAGGGCACTGGCCAATTCTTTCGGCTCATACACAGCCCAAAACTGCAGCCTCGCCACGCCTTGTAGCAATTTTCTAACGCGTGCTGGGTTGGTAGCCCCTGGTAATTCAACCTGTATTCTACCGCCTTGTAGGCGTTGTATGTTGGGCTGTGAGGTTCCAAACTGATCAATCCGAGATCTGATGATATCGAAGGAGCGATCCACCGCATTATTGATTTCGGCATCCAGCAGTTTTAAGATGGCCTGATCTGTTGTGTCGCGTGTGGTGCGCCCTCGGCGGGCGGTTACGGCAAATACTTCGCTCAGCGAAGAGGTGGGGTTGAGCCGCTGGTAAGCCTGGTGAAATAGTTTGGTAAAGGGTTGGGCAGGGTGTGCTTGTTGGTTTCGTTCTGCTTCTGCCAGGGCGGCTAAAAAGGTTGGGTCTTTGCTATTACCTGCCAGTGCTCTGACGAGGTGTCCTGGAGATACTTCCAGGATGACGTGCATGCCTCCTTGTAGGTCTAGGCCTAGGTTCAGTGCATTTTCCTTAATCTGCTCGTAGGTGTATTGGATGCCTAGCCATCGGAAGGCTGGTTCTTTCCACAGGGCATCTAGGTAAGCTTGGCGTTGGGCAAAATCGATAT